>JBDTPM010000257.1:0-2394 GCA_039932695.1 Gallionella sp.
GTGTAGGCATCAAAGCCGACCTGGTGCCGGTAGGTCAACCTGTCGCGCGGCACATCGCCGATAGCGCGCAGCTCACCCTTGTATCCGTAACGTTCGCGCAGCAGGCGGGCCGTCGAGTAACTCTTGCCGTCGGAGAATTTATCGAATTCGACGGCGATCACCGTGAAGTCGTCGATGTCGTGCTCGATCGCCTCCGGGCCTTCTTCGGCAGCCAGCCAGACACCGAGCGGCCAGCCGTGTTCATATTCGCGGTGTATCAGTTCGGCACGACGCGCCTTCCAAACCGATAATGGCACAAGCACCGGCCCTATCGGCAGCCTGACGCTTTGCGGAGTATCTCCTTCCGCGAGTGTCAGTGTCTTCCATCCATCAGCCACGAGGTGGCCATTCTTGATCAACTTGGGCATGACTGCATTCCTTTCAACAATGATTAATCTTGGTTGGAGATGAACTATCCAACTTGTTGAAGCGCAGTCTAGAGAAATTGTATATTCCTGTGAAATACTTTTTTGTCACATTGAAATAACAATATGGAATATAGATCAGGGTGATCGGTTCGACCAATGACACACAGGAAACGGCTGCTCCACGGATCAAAATTTGCCGGTCAGGTTGGATTTACTGCTGACTGCTACTCGGCCAAGCGTGTTACTGATCACTTTGCATTGCGTCCACATTTAAGTTAAATGCGGCCAGTGGCTGATTTCAATAACTATGACTGGCTGACATCTCAACCATCACAGAACTTGCTTGCATGTTCATCTTGCAAACTTTTTCGATCGACCTACATCAAGGGAGTTCTCCCTGCAGCATGCATAACCCATTGAAATAGCCTGATTTACCCTCGTTGTTCAACGCTTAGCTCGTCCTTCAAGCTGCTATCTTGGCATCGTCACAATTGGTTCGTGAATGGTGCGATGCACACGTCAATCGGCACGAAAGGGCAACGATATGTCTAAATCTGCTTTAAACCAATTGGTCGGCAACGACAAAGCGAATGAAAAGTATCGCGTCGAGCCGCAGGCCATTCAGGAGGCCCGGCAAAGGATCAATTTCGATTCGCAACTTCAGCAGGAGCATCAGGCCAGGTTGCGTGCTGAAGCGAAGCTGCGCCAGCTTCAGATCGAATTCGCAGTGCTGGTGAAACGCACTGGGCTGGCTGCTCTGGATCGTTCTGCAGCCGAGCATGCTAATCTGCTGGCTCTTGAGGCGGCAGAGCTTCGTGCCGAGGCGAGCAAGACAGCTCGGGTAGAAGCCGAACGCAAATTCAAAGCTGAGCAGGATGCGGCAGAGTTAATGAAGTCTCAGGCTGAGGCTGACAGAAATGCATGGCAGCTTCAGGAGCAGGCTAATGTGTTGCTGCGCAAGGCCAGGCAAAAAGCGCAGGAACGGCTGGCCACGGAAACCATGGCCGGCAAAGCCGCAGCGTTCAAGCTCCAAACCGAACGTGATCTGGCTGTGCTTGCCGAACAGCGCGCCGCAGCGGAGTTGCAGGCAGCGCGCGAAGTCGAGCTTAAGCTGCGAGTTGAGGCCAAAGAGCTCGCCGTGACAAATGAGCGACTTGCAATAACGCAACAGGCTCGTCGCATATCCGAGCAACACATCGAGACAGAAGCGCGCTCGATTGCCGCTACCGAAGCGCGCATGGCTGCAGAATCGCGTGCCATCGAGGCGGACAATCAGCGTATCGAGCTTGAAGAACGCGCCAGAGAAATCGCCGAAACCGTGCAGCAGGCGATGAGGGCTTAAGAGCATTGAGCATGCTGATTTTCACCTGTTATCGGCCTTCAACGGAACAGGATAAAATTTATCTATTCCGTCTTGCTCCCGATAATTGTTCACCATGATTGATTGGGATGCTTCCAATCAAACCTAAGGAAGCGCTGATTAAATCCGTGGTGATAACCAACGACTTGGCTGATGTTTGTTGGCAGCTTAGTCGGATGGCTAGTAGTTTCATCAGTGTTTCCCGTTCGCACCCCTCGATACACCGCGCTGCGCGCGGCACCCTTCGACTGAGCTCAGGACAGGCTCGGGGCGAACGGGAAATGTATCGAACCACAGTTTTGGACTTAATCAGCGCTTCCCCGATCAACTCCAAAAACAAATATCTTTTGTTATTGTGTTTTGACGAAGCCTGGGGACTTTCAGATACCAGGCATTCCCGTCGGCACGGCTAGAATTTCTCCCGCAGTTCATTGAGAAATAATGATGTTTGCTCCGTATCGGAAAGTATCTCTCCGCTGATCCAGAACACATCTTCGGCGCGGCTGCCCAGTGTGTTGATCTTGGCGCGGTGCAGACGGATGTCGTGCTGGTCCAGGATCAGCGCGATGCTCGCCAATAGTCCCGGCCGGTCACCCGCGATCAGCGACAGCACATACATTCCTTTGT
>JBDTPM010000258.1:0-2195 GCA_039932695.1 Gallionella sp.
AAGATGCTGATGGTGGTGCGCCGCGAGGACGGCAAGCTGCGCCGTTATGTGCACCTGGGTACCGGCAACTATCATCCGCGCACCGCACGTCTGTACACCGACTTCGGTCTGTTCACCTGCAACGACAAGATCTGTACGGATGCGAACGAGGTGTTCAGCCAGCTCACCAGTCTCGGCAAGGCACGCACGTTGAACCATCTGTGGCAGTCACCGTTCTCGCTGCATGCGGAAGTATTGCGCTCCATTCAGAACGAGGCCCGCATCGCCAGATCCGGCAAGCGCGGACACATCATCGCAAAGATGAACGCGCTGCTCGAACCGGAAACGATAGCCGCGCTTTACGACGCCTCCAAGGCTGGCGTGAAGGTGGATCTGATCGTGCGGGGAGTGTGTGCGCTGCGTCCCGGCGTGCCGGGATTATCCGAGAACATCAGGGTGCGCTCTGTGATCGGGCGGTTTCTCGAGCACACCCGCATCTTCTATTTTCGCAACAATCTGCAGCATGATGTGTATCTCGCCAGTGCGGACTGGATGGACAGGAACTTCTTCCGCCGCATCGAGATATGTTTCCCGGTGCTGGACAAGAAACTCAAGAAGCGAGTGATCGACGAGGGACTGAAGGCCTACCTTCACGATAACTGCCAGGCATGGGACATGGATGGCGAAGGACATTACCGGCACAAGACTGCGCGCCGCACCGCGAAGCGGTCAGCTCAAAGCGACTTGCTCAAGCTGCTTGCCAGCTCCCCAATCCGGGCGACGCCCTAGTATTACTTCCAGTTTGAGCAGCGCAGGGGTAGTCGCGGTTTAATTGCCCAACAGGAACGAAATACCAAGCTTGCCGAATGCTGTCACAATTGCGCGCATTGAACACCGGAACATCCTGGGCCCGATGAAAATCCTGAATGCTTTGATCCTGGCATTAGCCTCTTGCTGTGCAGCTTGCGCCACGCTGGAGCATGGTCGTGGCGGCTTCCAGTTGCCAGTCCCCAAGTCCGGCTCCAACGTCAAGCCAACAACGTTCGATCTAAGAGATCCGCGCAAGACCGATGAGCTGAGCGACAAGCTCATTGAAAAGCGTGCCTTGTTCATCGGCGAGATCCACGACAGGCCGGAACATCATCAGAACCAGTTGCGGCTCATTCAAAATCTTTACGAGCGTTATCCCAACATTGTCATCGGCGTCGAGTATTTCCAGCAACCCTTCCAGACTTACCTCGACGATTACCTCGCCGGGCGCATCGATGAAAGGGAAATGCTGATCAGAACCGAATATTTCAAACGCTGGAAGATCGACTACCGGATGTTGCAGCCCATCCTCAGATTTGCCCGGGAGAAACACATCCCGGTTCTGGCGCTGAACATCTCCGACGAGATCCATACCAAGGTTTTTCACGGCGGGCTCAAAAGCCTGACCCCCCAGGAGCGCACCCATATTCCTGATGACATCCAGCCGATCGGCAATGACTATCGTAATCGTCTGCAAACGATTTTCAATGCCCATCCGGAAGGCGACAGTTTCGAATCTTTCGTCGAAGGGCAACAGTTATGGGACGAGGCGATGGCGGATGTCGCCGCAAATTACCTGAATGACCATCCACAGACGTTTCTGGTGGTACTGGCAGGTCTGGGACATATGATGTATCACGATGGTATCCCGAAAGCGCTGGATCGCCGCCTTGGAGGCCGCCTAAGCGCTGTGGCTATCAACGGCAACCAGTTCGGCGAGTTTCCCGGGATCGCTGATTTCCTTCTTGCGGCGACGAGCACTGATGCGTTGCCGAAGCCGGGCAAGCTGGGCATATCCATCGAAGACGGAAAAAGCGATGTGCGCATCACCGAACTCATCCCCGATGGAGCGGCCGATGAAGCCGGGATAAATTCCGGTGACCACATCGTGGCACTTGAAGGCATGAAGGTCACGAATATCGCCGAACTGAAGGCCGTGATGTTCGACAAACGGCCCGGCGACGCAGTGAGTGTCACAGTACGGCGCGAACATCTGCTGTCCGGTGAAAAAGAATTGCAGTTCAATGTGACGTTGCGCTGAACCCAGATTGTCCATTAGACGGAATGTGCCCAAAACCCCTCTAGGCCCCCTCGCAAGCTCTCCCCCCTTGCACCCGCAAGAGGGGTACTTCGGTGGGTGCACCCGTAAAGGGTACGCCGCCAGACTCTCGCCCTTCGGGCGGTCT
>JBDTPM010000259.1:0-2017 GCA_039932695.1 Gallionella sp.
GCCCTGCTGCTGTCAATATTTGCATGGTTGTTGGTGCGAGGCCGTGTCCGTGCCGTACAAGCCGCAGAGCAGCTTAATCGGGAATTGGTCGAGCGCAAACGGGCGGAGGAAGACCTGCGCCTTGCCGCTACCGTGGTCAAGACCGTTGAAGAGGCGGTGCTGGTAACGGATGCAAACAATCTGATCGTCTCCGTTAATCCTGCTTTCACTGCCATCACCGGTTACCTGCCGGAAGACGTGATCGGCAAGAATCCGCGTATTCTTTCAAGCGGCAAGCACTCGACAGAGTTCTTTAAAGAATTGTGGAAAACGTTGTTGGCCACTGGCAGTTGGCATGGCGAAATATGGGATCGGCGCAAGAACGGAGCATTGTATGTAAAGTGGTTATCCATCAGGCTGGTGCGCGATGAGCATGACCGGCTTACTCACTATGTGGCGGTGTTCTCCGACATCAGCGACCGCAAGTCTGCAGAGGAGCGCATGCAACACCTCGCGCATTACGACGTGCTTACCGATTTGCCCAACAGGGCTCTGTTCAGTGATCGACTCCAGCAGGGAATTGCTCAGGCCAAGCGGGATAAGACACGCATGGCTTTGATGTTCCTTGACCTCGATAAATTCAAACCCATCAACGACAAACTCGGTCATGCCGTCGGTGACCTGCTGCTGAAGGAGGTGGCAAAGCGTCTGCTGAATTGCGTACGAGAGTCGGACACCGTTTCGCGCATAGGTGGCGATGAATTCGTTGTGCTGTTACCCACCATTGAAGCAGAACTGGATGCAATGCTGGTCGCGGACAAGATATTGCATTCCCTTGATCAGCCTTTCGATTTGGCTGGCCACAGCATGGACATCTCGGTAAGCATCGGCCTTGTCGTGTATCCCGAACACGGCAGTGACGAAAGGGCGATCACCAAAAATGCCGATATTGCCATGTACTATGCCAAAGCCAGCGGGGGTAACAACGCGAAACTTTTTCGGGCGGATATGTCAGCGACTGGCGCGTATTGCACCTTGGATTCAGAAAAAATTTAGATCTGAACTACCTCAAAATCATGCGTGATTGCGGCGGTCTGTCCGAGCATGATGGACGCAGAACAGTATTTTTCGGCCGATAGTTTGATGGCTTTCTCAACCGCTTCGGGTTTGATGTCCTTGCCCGTCACAACGAAGTGCATGTGTATCCTGGTGAATACTTTAGGGTCGGTTTCGGCGCGTTCCGCATCCAGTTCCACATAACAATCGGAGATCGCCTGACGGCTTTTTTTCAGGATGCTGACCACGTCAAAACTGGTGCAACCGCCCGCGCCGATCAGCAGCATTTCCATCGGGCGCGGGCCGAGATTGCGCCCGCCTGCTGCTGGCGAGCCATCCATCAGGATAGCGTGATTACTTTCGGTTTCACCCAGAAAAGAAGCCTGTTCCACCCATTTGACGCGAGCTTTCATGTTGTTCCTTTCACTAGCCTAACTATTAGAGATTGCCAACTTTACCCGATACCAGAGTAAACCGATCACTTCGTGTACAAAAATTTTGCTGTCGCGCAGAGATTCGGCCCGCGGCAGGAATGCCAGCAAGTCGATCTGATAACGCGTGGTGAAAGCGGTCGGTGCTTCGACGACCTCGAATCCGGCTCGGCGGAATATCTCGGCGGAGCGCGGCATATGCCAGGCGTGGGTGACGAGATAAATTTTGTGTATCCCCGCTTGTTGCAGAATGCGAAAAGAATGAAGGGCATTCTCAATAGTGTTGTCTGACTCGTCCTCCGTCCAGCGCACTGGCACACGGAAATCTTGTTCCAGTGCGATGCGCATTTGCTGTGCTTCAGAAATGCTGTTGCCAAGCGGTTTGCCACCGGTCACGAGCATCGGTTTGCCGGTTTCTCGCTGAAGTTTCGCGCCGTAGCGCAAGCGCACCAGCGTGGCATCACCGATAGTGTCCTGCCCTGCATATTCCGGCGCGTGGAAATATGTCCCGCCACCCAGTATCACAATCGCATCGGCATTCTGGAGTCTGA
>JBDTPM010000260.1:0-10092 GCA_039932695.1 Gallionella sp.
CCATGCCGGTGTCGTGCGGGCGCGGGCTGACTTCGCTGAACCACACCTCGTCGCCTTTGACGAACAACTCCACACCGAAGATGCCGAGTCCGCCGAGGTCGTCAGTAACTTTCTTCGCGATCTCGCGCGAGCGTTGCAATGCCAGTGGCGACATGGCTTGCGGTTGCCAGCTTTCCACATAGTCGCCGTGCACCTGAACATGGCCGATCGGCTCGCAGAAATACGTTGCTGTTTTGCCGTCCGCGCCGATCGCACGCACGGTGAGCTGGGTGATCTCATAATCGAAACGGATCAAGCCTTCGACGATCACCCGCCCCTGATTCACGCGACTGCCGCTGGCGGCATAGTTCCACGCCGCTTCCACCTCGCCGGGGCCATCCACTTTGGACTGCCCCTTGCCTGATGACGACATCACCGGCTTGATGATGCAGGGATAACCGATGTGTTCTATCGCGGCGCGCATCTCATCGAGACTGTCGGCAAAACGATACGGCGAAGTCGGCAAGCCCAGTGTTTCGGCTGCCAAGCGGCGTATTCCTTCGCGGTTCATCGTCAGGCGTGCGGCACGCGCGGTGGGGATGACGCGCGCGATGCCCTCCTGCTCGATCTGTTCCAGCATGTCGGTGGCGATCGCCTCGATCTCCGGGACGATGATGTGCGGCTGCTCTTTTTCGATCAAGGCGCGCAACGCCGCGCCATCCGCCATGTTGATGACATGGGCGCGATGCGCGACCTGATGGCCGGGCGCATCGGCATAACGATCCACCGCGATGGTTTCCACGCCGAGGCGTTGCAGCGCGATGATGACCTCCTTGCCCAGCTCACCGCTGCCAAGCAGCATGACACGCGTGGCGGACAGGGTGAGCGGTGTACCGAGAGTGAGTGGCTTCATGATATGTCGCGCAAGTGGATGAGATGGCGGAATTATAGCGAAGGAGTAAGATTGTATCGTCGATTCCGGTTGCCGATTCAACACACAATGAGGAGAAGATCATGACGAACATCGTACAAATGCTGGGGGAAGAAGCAGAACTTCTGTTGAAACATCGTTGTGCCGGCATACCCAGGGAATCGCTGCACCTGCCGGGGCCGGATTATGTCGATCGTGTCGTGTCTATCAAGGACCGCAAGCCCGGCGTGCTGCGCAGTCTGCAGGCGTTCTATGGGCACGGGCGGCTGGCGAACACCGGCTATCTCTCGCTGCTGCCGGTGGATCAGGGAGTGGAACACTCTGCCGGCGCATCGTTCGCGCCCAACCCGATGTATTTCGATCCGGAGAACATCGTCAAGCTCGCCATCGAGGGCGGCTGCAACGGCGTCGCTTCCACGCTCGGCGTACTGGGCTCAGTGGCGCGCCGCTACGCGCACAAGATCCCGTTCCTCGTGAAGATCAACCACAACGAAATGCTGACCTACCCCAACATCTACGACCAGACGCTGTTCGCCAGCGTCGACCAGGCCTTCGACATGGGCGCGGTGGCGGTAGGCGCGACGGTGTTCTTCGGCTCCGAACACTCGCGCCGCCAGATACAGGAAGTCTCAGAAGCTTTCGAACACGCGCATGATCTCGGCATGGCAACCTTCCTGTGGGCCTATTTGCGCAACCCCGCGTTCAAGACCACCGACAGGGACTACCACGTGTCCGCCGACCTGACCGGGCAGGCCAACCACCTCGCCGTGACGATCAACGCCGACATCGTGAAGCAGAAGATGGCCGAGAACAACGGCGGCTACAACGCGATCAAGTTCGGCAAGACCCACCCCAAGGTGTACAGCGAACTCACCACCGACCACCCGATCGACCTGGTGCGCTATCAGGTGGCGAACTGCTACATGGGACGCGCGGGCTTGATCAACTCCGGCGGAGAATCCGGCAAGGACGACCTGCACCAGGCGGTGCGCACCGCCGTGATCAACAAGCGCGCCGGCGGGATGGGGCTGATCTCGGGGCGCAAGGCGTTCCAGAAACCGATGCAGGATGGCGTGGCTTTATTGAATGCGATTCAGGACGTGTATCTGGACAAGACGGTAACGGTGGCGTGATGGAGCGTTCTGTCGCTGTGAACTCAAATTCATACACCTCGAAACGATACCGGCGTCGAATTTACTAACATTAGGCCTAATTTATTTGGGAGAACATAAGCAGCACGTTTTGATCATCCACGCGGTTGGAGCTTATCCGGCATGGTAAAGCTGTGTTTCACCTAGCAGCAAGGATCAGAAATAAGACAGTGGAAATCAGCAAACAGTCACTGCACGCAAGCCATGAATAGCTTATTCCAGCAATTCCGTACACCAAAAAAACGCCATTCTGGCGCAAGCGAGAATGGCGGCTAAAACTGACAGGTTCAGTTTACAGGAGTCGCTTCAAAGAAATTCCCGCCGGAATTGAGCACAGAGATCGCAGCTTTAAGTTGCAGCTCCTCGGTAAACTCAACCGGATTCCCGGACTTGTCAACGTAACTAATCGTATCGCCGTCGGCACCACGATTTTCCACTTCACTCAATCCGGAAAATGTGGCCAGCCCTCCTTCCAGTGACATATGATGTACCACTGTCTCTGCGCGCCCCATTATTTCACTGCGAGAGTGTTGTTGCTCGAGGATTTCCCCTGGCATTGCTGGATTATTCATCCTTGTTACGTAATTTGTTTCCATCATCAATTCTCCAATCATTCGGTTAAGTTAAGTTATCGAGTCGATAAGAAACACACTTCCCATTTCTTATGTGGGCAGTTTGCGCTGTCGTACGCATTGCATCTGTGCGCTGACACACTGACGATAAACGAAAGTGTGATCAGAATCTAATTAAGGAATACCCCTACTTTGATGTGGGTGGAACTCGGCGGCGGCCGGAACGGGGAAATCAATGTCCCCAGTTAACTCAGGCGGCAGGTTCACCCCATCATGGCTTTGTCCGGTCAATTCCACTTTAACTCAAGGAGTACAGCCAATGAATGAATCACTCAAACTTCTCGGCATTCCAGGCAGCCTTCGCCGTTCCTCATATAACCGCGCCGCACTGGTTGCCGCCCAGAGCCTGCTACCGATTGGGGTGAGTCTCGACATTTTCGATCTGGAAGGTATCCCGCTGTTCAATCAGGACACGGAGACGCAACCTGTCCCAAAGGTCATCGAGTTCAAGCAAAAAATTCGCGAGGCCAATGCGATATTGTTTTCCACCCCGGAATACAACTATTCCATACCCGGTGTGCTGAAGAACGCCATCGATTGCGCATCACGGCCCTACGGCGAAAGCGCGTGGACCGGAAAGCCGGTGGCGGTGATGGGCGCTTCGGTCGGATTGTTCGGTAGCGCCCGGGCACAGTATCACCTCAGGCAGTGCTTCATCACCCTCGATATGTATCCGGTCAACCAGCCCGAAGTGATGATCGGCAATGCCGGCAAGGCGTTCGATGCGCAAGGCAAGCTGATTGACGAAAGTAGTCAGAAGCTGATCCGGCAACTTCTGGAGAATCTCGCGAGTTGGACTAGGCAACTGAAAAAGAAATAGGGGCATTAAGCTTGCTAATCACAATTAGGGCGAAAGTAATGAACATATCTTTGGAGAGCAAGCTGATTTGTGCGCTGCCGTACAGATGAAAAGTTGCTTCGGTTATACCTTTAGTACAGATTGGGCGCGTTACATTCTGATCCATGAGCTAATTTTTCGAACACTACCTTGAGGCGATATCAAATGAAAAACGAAAAAAATAAATCAGCAAAGTTGTCAGACTTTAATTCCAGTCGTAGAACATTGCTGCGCAACGCACTTGTCGCCGGGTGTGCGCTGTGCGTGCCTATCACTTGGGCGGCAGAAACCTCGCCAGACAAGGCACAGCAGCCCGTTGCGGAAGAGGGAAAAAAGGTCAGCAAAGCGCAGGCTAAATACCAAGGCAAGCCCAATAACAAAAAACATTGCGCCGTCTGCAACAACTTCATCGCTCCCAATGCATGCAAGCGGGTCGAGGGCAAGATCAGCCCTAATGGCTGGTGCACGCTGTTTACACCGAAGACGGCCTGAGTACGAAATACCCATTCGCCGGTCAGCGGGTGTAGCAGAATCTGCGCTCCTGCATCGCATATCAATAACCCGAGAGGATGGCAATGAACACGATCACGACCAAAGACGGCACGCAGCTCTACTACAAGGACTGGGGCAGCGGACAGCCCGTGGTCTTCAGCCACGGTTGGCCGCTCAGCGCGGACGCATGGGAAGACCAGATGGTGTTTCTGGGTACTCGCGGATACCGCTGCATCGCGCATGACCGCCGCGGCCATGGCCGCTCGAGCCAGCCCTGGAATGGCAACGATATGGACACATACGCCGATGACCTCGCGGCACTCGTGGAAAAGCTCGACCTGAAGAACGCCATTCATGTCGGGCATTCCACCGGCGGCGGCGAAGTCGCCCGCTACATCGGCCGCCACGGCACCAAACGTGTGGCCAAGGCTGTGCTGATCGGCTCGGTAACACCGTTGATGCTGAAGTCGACTGGCAATCCAGGCGGCATGCCGATCGCATCGTTCGACCAGATCCGCGCCGGTGTACTTGCCAACCGTTCGCAATTTTTCAAGGACCTCGCCAGCGGCCCGTTCTTCGGTTTCAACAGGTCCGGCACCAAGGTCTCACAGGGCTTGATCGACTGGTTCTGGTTGCAGGGTATGCAGGGCGGTTTCATCAACGTTATCGATTGCATCAAGGCATTCTCCGAAACAGATTTCACCGAGGATCTCAAAAAATTCGACATTCCGACACTCATCATGCACGGAGACGACGACCAGATCGTGCCATTCAGCAACACATCGATGTTGGCATCAAAGATCATCAAGGGCTCCACGCTGAAGGTCTATCCGGGCTTGCCGCATGGAATGTGTTCGACTCACAAGGATCTGATTAATGCCGATCTGCTCGCATTCTTCCAGATTTGACAAGGAACCACCATGAAATCCAAACTCCCAATCGTATCGTTATCGACTGCGTTCGGCATAGTGCTGCTGCTATGCGGCACGACTGTCAGTTTCGCCGCAGAAGACTTCAGCACCTTGGTCAAACGCTTGCAGCAGGAAAAACCCGACTTCTCCAAACGCCAGCAAGCGTTGCTCACAGAGCGCTACGATCTTGCCGACCGCCCCGCCACTGGCGTCACGATGTCACTCGGCAAACCCGTTCAGGAAGGCGTGCGCGTGAAACTGCCCAAGGGCATGACGTGGGAAAAGCTCGCCACCCTGTCGCCGGAAGAGATCAAGGCCAAGGACCTGTGGCCAGCAGGATTATTCCCCCTGCCACACCCGCATCACGAGGCTGGAGGCATGGTCTTCCCGCAGCCGCTGATCGACGAAACGAAGCGCCAGACGGATCGTGGCCTGACACGTTTTGACCTGGATTTCGACTTACCGCAACATCTCCTGCCAGAGTTTCCTGCACCGATCTATCTGACCACGCGGCCGGATCTGGGCGATGTGTCGCGCGGACAGTTGGTGACGCTGAACAATTATTATGAGTTGTTCAAAGACATCCTGAATCCCAAGCAACTCGAAGGTTTGCGATTACTGGTGACACCGTTTCCCCAACAACAGTTCAACGCCACCGAAGATCGCCGCAGTCTCAAGCCCCATCTGGGCGTGGCCTGCTTCGACTGTCACGCCAACGGTCATACCACCGCAGCCACGCACACCGTCGGCGACATCCGTCCCAACGAACACCGGCATCGCATCGACACCCCGTCGTTGCGGGGCGTGAATATCCAGCGCTTGTTCGGCTCACAGCGCGCGATGAAGAGCGTGGAGGACTTCACCGAGTTCGAGCAGCGCGCAGCATATTTCGACGGCGACCCGGAGGCGGCACAGCGCAAGGGAGTGAACATCCTTGAGCGCGGCAGCCAGGTGCACGCTATGGCCGAGTTTCAGGAATTGCTCGACTTTCCGCCAGCAACCAAGCTCAATATCATGGGCAGACTCGATCCAACCAAGGCAAATACGAGCGAGCTGCGCGGACAAGCGCTGTTCTCCGGCAAGGCGCAGTGCTCCACCTGCCACATCCCGCCGTATTACACCGACAACCTTATGCACAACCTTCGGGTGGAGCGCTTCTTCAAGGAGCGCATGATCAACGGCCGCAAAGCCTCTGCAGACGGCCCGATCAAGACCTTCCCGCTGCGCGGCATCAAAGACACACCACCGTATCTGCACGACGATCGGTTGCTGACGCTGGAAGACACGGTGGAATTTTTCAGCCTGGTATTGGAATTGAAACTGAATGATCAGGAGAAGAAGGATCTTGTGGCCTTCCTGCGGGCGCTGTAGGAGACCAACTCCGCCCTGACTCGAGTTCTGAAGTCAATAAGCTGAGATTTCATTATTTGCCATCTACTCGTCACGCGATATTATTAATAGTCAGCGTCAATATACGAGGTCTTGCATTGCTGAATTACGATGCAACCCAAGCTACCGGCATCGAGTTGATTATCATCAGGCCTATTCATATGGAAGAGCACATGCAGCACGTTTTGATAATCCATGAGGTTGAAGCTTATCCTGCATGGAAAGCTGTGTTTGACCAAGCAGCAGAGATCAGAAAAAAGGCCGGGGAAATCAGCTATCAGTTACTGCGCTACGACAATGACGCAAATAACATCGTCCACTTCTCTGCATGGACCTCGCTGGAAAACGCCCGGCGCTTTTTTGAGTCTCCAGAGTTGATAGAGATCAGGAGAAAGGCTGGCGTTAAAGCACCGGACTTCATCTACCTGCAAGAGTTAGAGCGTGGCATTTTATAACCCCAGCCCATCATTCAAGTGGGACGTTGCGCTGACGCACGTCGCTCCTTAATTCAGATGTTAGCTCACCTTGACAACAATAAACATTTTGTTTATTGTTGTTCGCATGATTCAAACCTTTGCCCCCCGAAACAGAACGTTTCTTTGCAACGGGTAAAGCGCGCCGGTTACCGCCAGAAATTCTCAAACGCGCGACGATGCGATTGATGCAATTGGATGGGGCCACGCGCATCGAGGATTTACGACTTCCTCCTTCCAACAGATTAGAATCGTTGGCTCATGATCGCGCAGGGCAGTGGAGCATCCGAATTAACGACCAGTGACGCGTATGTTTTCGCTTTGAGAGTGGCGATGCTTACGACGTTGAAATAGTCGATTATCATCAAGGAGATACTAAATATGGTCAAACGTGGATTACCTGCAATTCATCCTGGGGAATTTTTAGGTGAAATATTGGGGGAAATGAGCATTTCACAAGCCGAGTTTGCCCGTGCCATCGGGGTATCTCCCATGCGGATTTCGCATGTCCTTAAGGGAGCGCGTCCGGTGACAGCAGAACTGGCACTATTGTTCGGTCGCGCTTTTGACCAGTCGCCTCAATACTGGCTCAACCTGCAGTCGTCATACGATCTAAAAACTGCAGAAGTAGCCATAGGTAAGCGTCTTGTTGATGTGCGTTCACTCGCGCATGCCTAACGTGGTTGTGAAAATGGACTGCAAGTTTCCCGCAAGATAGTTGACACCTTCGGCTAACGAGACAGGGGAGTAACTAGCTACCAGTCTCGAATTGTTTCCATCTTCGTGATATATAAACAGACAGGATTTAACTTATGCCTCACAGGGTGACAGAATGTGAAGAATAGAAAATATATCGGCTACGGTACCTGGCACTTTTTTAAGGATCGAAATGGTTAACGCAAACAATGAACATCACCCGAACCGGACTCTGAAGTATTCGTTGATCCTGCTTGTAATTGCGTTGCTTGCCTACGCCGCATTCTTTTCCTGGAAATCCTGGCGGACAGCCAAATCGGATGAGTTAAGCCGGCTGGTGACGATCACCGACCTGAGCGAAAAGGCGATCGACACTTATTTTACCCAGCTGGAAATCGCGATGCAGAGCCTGGGTATGGATTTGGCCGGCACGCCAAAACAGCCCGATCTCGACCGTGCATTTTCGCTGGTCAGCCGGTTTCAGGCACTCCACACCGAGCTGGGCAACATCCTGCTGATTCGCGCCGATGGCCAGATATTATTGACCGGTAAAACACCGCACAGCCGGGAGTTGCCTACGCTCGCCAAAGATCTCTCCTTCATAAAATTTCGCGACGAACTATTGCAAGGCCCCCCTTTCGTTATCGGCCAGCCGGTCATCGGACATATCGACAATAGCTGGATCATTTCCGCCCGTTATGCCGTTACTGACCAAACAGGCAAGCTGAACTATATCCTCAGCGCCAATTTGCCGATCGACATGTTGCAAAGCTTCTGGGCGGAATCACCGAACCCCAGGATTACCGCACTGGGGCTGATCCGTGATGATGGTTACATGGTAAGCCGCTATCCCGAACCGGAAGTCGCGAAACTGGATAATTTGTACGGCAAGCCTGCAGCAGGTGTGATGGTTGAATATCTGCGCGCAAACAACTTTCCTCAATGGGGAAGAGTCGAAGGACCGGGCACTTCCTCCACCGATACGGCAGTCCAGGTGATGCGCCGCCTTAAGCACCATCCGGTCACCTTGTTTGTTGAATTGCCGATGGCAGAGATCAAGGCAGCGTGGTGGGGCAAGGTTCGAGCACCCTATTTCCTGATGGTGCTGATGCTGGCAGGCATATTGGTCGGATACAGCCGCTCTATCCGTCGTCGCCATGCATGGAGCCAGGAACAGCGGCGCGAAGAGAACAGGCGTAACTACGAACAAGCCCTTCATGAACGGAGCCCGAATGAGATCTATATGTTCGATGCCCGTACATTGCAATTCACTTACGTGAATGATTACGCGCTGAACAATCTCGGCTATACGCTTGAGGAGATGCAAAAGAGAACCTTACTCTCCTTGCATCCGGAATTATCCATAGAATCCTTTGCAAACATGATCGAACCGCTGCGCAGTGGAGAAAAGGAGACCGCAAAGTATCAGGCAGTCCAGATGCGAGCGAATGGAAGCAGCTATCCCGTGGAGGTTGAACTGCAATTGATCGCGTCGGACGATAGCAACGGATTCATGGCGATCATCAATGACATCACCGCACTAAACCAGGCCGAGGAAAATATCAGGAAATTCAATGCCCCCATAGAGCGGCGTACCGCTGGGCGCAAGTCCCGGTTGACGGCTTCTGGCTCGCGCTAGTGCGAGTCGAAGATACCGGATTCGGATTGAGTTTTGCTGAAGGAAATTGATTGGGGCAGAAAAAAATAATTCGACTCGCGCACCTTTGGTGACGCCAGCATTGCAGTGCTCCGGGTCAAACAGCAAAATCCGGGCGAATGAACTGAAAAGCTGCGAATGATTGCTAATCAGACAATCAAGCGAAGCGCCCGCCAAGCCACACCCGATGCTTTATGTTATCGGGACCGGGCCGGTAGATATGCCATCATCGTGCCGCCACGAACGTAAAGGAATCTCTTCAGGCGAATTGCATTCCTCTTCGTGTTCCTCCGCAGTCATGCCGCCATAAAAGGAATGATGCAAAGTATCGACCGCCGTTTCGTTTAAAGTTATTTCTTCCATCATAGCCTCCTGTTAGATGCCGTCGTGTGAGATTCATACTGCCAGCACCGGACTGCAGAGTATTACTTCTCGCTCATCGGGTTCTGTACGATAGCGCACACAGGAGATCAATATTCTTGACATTGGCACGTCAGAAGCGCGTGAAATGTCTCGCAATGCCATATTGCTAACCAGCGTCGGGTGAATTGGAGTGCGTTATCGTCCCTGCTTCATTGACGGCTAATGCAACCTCCGCGACATCAAGCTGGCCGAGACGATCAGTAATGCACCTATCCAGTCGCGCAATACCATCGACTCCTGCGCCAGAAAATATGACGCGATGGCGGCAAACACCAGTTCGAACAGGAACAGGACGATCACACGGTTGGCTGCCATATGGGAAAGTCCATACTGAACCGCGAAGCTGGTGGCACACAGTACGATGCCCAGTAAAACGAGTATCAGCCATGACTGCCCCCCGACAGCCAACAGATGTTCCGGCAACCCTCCTTGCCATATCAGAAACGGCGCGGTCAGCAATGCAGTGCCGAACAGCACGCTGCTGGACTTCGCCGTCACGCTCAAATGCGTGGCACGCCGT
>JBDTPM010000261.1:0-1833 GCA_039932695.1 Gallionella sp.
TTAGCACCTTGTTTTTAATTATGGAAACCTCAATAATTTGGGAACGACAGGCAAATGTTCTATACTGATTTAAAAATGATGAGGCTGTTGTATTCTTTCAACGTCGTTATCTAGATCGATGTGATGTTTTGCCTATGGATACAAAAAATCAACTACGGCACCAGATAATCAAAAGCCTCCCGCTACCGCACACCGAAAATATTTCGGATGCCGCAGTTCTTCTATGGGAGCAGATGGCAACCCAAATCATCTCGATCGTGGGTGAGGGCGGTTTCAATTCGCTTTACGCGAGAAGTGTGGTTTTTGCCCGGTCGGCATTTCCCTGGCTCGAGTTCGGCTCTCTGTCTCCACAGTCTGATAACCGGTTCGCGGAATTGAAAATGTGCCTTGAAAGGCAACCGCCAGCCCAGGTGCGCGAAGCAAATGTCCTGATGCTGATCGCTTTCACTGACATCCTGGCGGCTTTGATCGGCGAGCATTTAACGACCAGTATTTTACTATTGTCTTGGGGCCGCGATGCTGCGGACAGGGTTAACAAGGAGTCAACATGAGCAAGAAGGTAAACATACATCGCCTGAAGACCGGCGTACCCGGCCTGGACAATCTGTTGGGCGGGGGCCTGCCGGAATTTTCGTTCAACCTGATCGCGGGCGCGCCGGGAAGCGGAAAGACAACGCTGGCCCACCAGATCATGTTCTCACTGGCAAACCCGAAGAATCGGGCACTGTTCTTCACGGTGCTCGGGGAACCCGCCTTGAAGATGCTCCGTTACCAACAGCAATTCCCATTTTTCGATATCGATAAAGTCAATGAATCGATCCGCTTCATCAACCTGTCTACAGAACTTCTGGATGGAGATTTTGATCGCGTTCTGTCGCACATTGTCAAGGAAGTGAAAGACTTTTCCCCCCGCTTTGTATTTGTCGATTCGTTTCGATCAGTCGTGCAGACAGCGAAGGGCCGGGAAATGGGTACATCCCATCTGCAGAAGTTCATCCAGCAACTGGGCATGCAAATGACCAGCTGGCAGGCAACCACATTTTTAATCGGTGAATATTTGATGCCGGAAGCAGAGTCCAGCCCTGTCTTTACAGTGGCGGATGGCATTCTGTGGCTTTCGCAAAATCTACACCGCAATTCCATGGTGCGCAAGATACAAGTGGTCAAAATGCGCGGACAAGCCCAGGCGCCCGGTTTGCATACGTTCCGTATCAATGATGACGGCATTCAGGTTTTCCCGCGTGCGATCATCCAGCAGGGCACAGCGGTTGGGTCATCAGTCAAGGTATCGACTGGAGAGCAACGCGTTCCGATGGGAATAACCGGCTTGGATGAAATGCTGGGTGGCGGCTTGCCGGCTGGATATTCGCTGCTGGTGGTCGGGCCATCCGGTTCCGGAAAAACCATATTGGCGACGGAATTCCTCGCCGAAGGTGTGCGCAGGGGCGAACCCGGTGTGATTGCGGCGTTTGAGAAGAGTCCCAGTCAACTGCTGAACAATCAGCTGAATGCGATGGTCAAGGCTGGGCAAGTGGGGGTGATCGACACGCGTTCCCTGGACTTGTCGATCGATGAAACCTTGCATGATTTGATAGCAATGATTAATCGAATGCAGGCAAAACGCGTCGTCATAGACTCCTTGTCCGGATTCGAGCTGGCACTGGCACCCGAGTTTCAGGAAGATTTTCGCGGCTCGCTGTACCGGATGATTGCCGAGCTTACCGGCATGGGTATAACCATCTTGATGATCGCAGAACTGGAAGACCGCTACACCGATTTGCGCTTTAGCCCGTTTGGCAGCGCTTTTCTCGCGGACGCCATTATCGTGCAGCG
>JBDTPM010000262.1:0-8682 GCA_039932695.1 Gallionella sp.
AACGAATCCACCGCCTCCTGCAGCATGCGTTTCTCGTTGCGCACGATGATCTCCGGCGCCTTCAACTCGAGCAGGCGACGCAGACGGTTGTTGCGGTTGATCACGCGGCGATACAGATCGTTCAGATCGGAAGTCGCAAAGCGGCCGCCATCCAGCGGTACCAGCGGACGCAACTCCGGCGGCAATACCGGCAGCACTGTCATCACCATCCACTGCGGCTTGATACCGGATGCGTTGAACGCCTCCAGCACTTTAAGACGCTTGGCGTATTTTTTGATCTTGGTTTCCGAACCGGTTGCAGCCAGATCGGCGCGTATCGTTTCGATTTCTGCGGAGACGTCCAGATTGCTCAACAGCGAACGGATACCTTCTGCACCCATGGTCGCGCTGAATTCATCGCCATATTCTTCAGTCTTGGCGAGATAGTCATCTTCGGACAGCAACTGGCCGCGGTTCAGCGGGGTCATGCCGGGCTCGGTCACCACATAGGCTTCAAAGTACAGCACGCGCTCGATGTCGCGCAGCGTCATGTCCAGCACCATGCCGAGACGCGATGGAAGCGACTTCAGGAACCAGATGTGCGCCACCGGACTGGCCAATTCGATGTGACCCATGCGCTCGCGCCTGACCTTGGACAAGGTCACTTCGACGCCGCATTTTTCACAGATCACACCGCGATGCTTGAGACGCTTGTACTTGCCGCACAGGCATTCATAGTCCTTAACCGGCCCGAAGATCTTGGCGCAGAACAGGCCGTCACGTTCCGGCTTGAAGGTACGGTAGTTGATGGTTTCCGGCTTCTTGACTTCGCCATAGGACCACGAACGTATCTTTTCCGGCGAAGCCAGACCGATCTTGATCGAATCGAACTCTTCTTTTTGTGTGACCTGCTTGAACAAATCCAGCAATGATTTCATGTGAGACTCCTTATCAGAGGACAGAAGACAGAGGACCGAGGACAGATAAACCCGCCTTGCCGCGCCTTCTCACCTTAACTACGTAATTAGCTTTCTGCTTATTGCCAATCGCTTTTTTCATACTGTCTTCTGTCAGTTACGCACCAGATCCATATCGATCGCCAGGGAACGGATTTCCTTGATGACCACGTTGAAGGATTCCGGCATACCGGCGTCGATCTTGTGATCACCCTTGACGATGCTTTCATAGACCTTGGTACGCCCGGCCACGTCATCCGACTTGACTGTAAGCATTTCCTGCAAGGTATAAGCCGCGCCGTAAGCTTCCAGCGCCCACACTTCCATTTCACCGAAGCGCTGCCCGCCGAACTGCGCCTTGCCGCCCAGAGGCTGCTGCGTCACCAGGCTGTACGGGCCGGTGGAGCGTGCATGCATCTTGTCATCCACCAGGTGGTGCAGCTTCAGGATGTGCTTGTAACCGACCGTCACGGGGCGATCGAATGCCTCGCCGGTGCGGCCGTCATGCAATATGGTTTGACCCGAAAGCGGCAGATCGGCAAGTTCCAGCATGTACTTGATCTCTTCTTCGCTGGCTCCGTCGAACACCGGCGTCGCAAACGGCACGCCATGTTTCAGGTTGCGGCACAGCTCGATGATCTCATCGTCGCTGAAGGCATCCAGATCGACAGTCTGGCCGTTGTGATGGTTGTAGATCTTGCCGAGGAACTTGCGCACCTCGGTGATCCTGGCGTTGGTTTGCAGCATCTCGTCGATCTTCTTGCCCAAACCCTTGGCAGCCCAACCGAGGTGGGTCTCGAGAATCTGGCCGATGTTCATACGCGATGGCACACCAAGCGGATTCAACACCACGTCCACCGGGGTGCCATCCGCCATGTACGGCATGTCTTCCACCGGCACGATGCGCGACACCACACCCTTGTTGCCGTGGCGCCCGGCCATCTTGTCGCCGGGTTGCAGGCGACGCTTCACCGCGACATACACCTTGACCATCTTTTGCACGCCGGCCTGCAACTCGTCGCCTTGCGTCAGCTTCTTCTTTTTGAGCTCGAACGCGGCATCGAACTCGGCACGCTTCTGCACCAGACTTTCCTTGACCTGCTCCATCTGGGCGGCCACTTCATCATTGGCGACGCGGATATCGAACCACTGGTGATGCTCGACGCTGCTCAGGTATTCCTTGCTCAGCTTGGTGCCCTTGGCCAGTTTCTTCGGTCCGCCGTTGGCCACCTTGTTGTGCAACAGCTTCTCCAGTCGCGCGAACACGTCATCTTCAACGATGCGCATCTGATCCACCAGATCCTTCTTGTAGCGGTTCAGTTCGTCGTCGATGATCTGCTGGGCGCGCTTGTCGCGTTGCAGACCTTCGCGCGTGAACACCTGCACGTCGATCACCGTACCGGAGCTGCCGGTCGGCACACGCAGACTGGTGTCTTTCACGTCCGATGCCTTCTCGCCGAAGATCGCGCGCAGCAATTTCTCTTCCGGCGTCAGCTGGGTCTCACCCTTGGGCGTCACCTTGCCGACCAGCACGTCGCCCACCGCGACTTCCGCTCCGATATGCACGATACCGCACTCGTCCAGACGCGCCAGTTGCGCTTCAGCCAGGTTAGGGATATCGCGGGTGATCTCCTCTGGTCCCAGCTTGGTGTCGCGTGCGGCGACTGTCAGTTCTTCGATATGGATGGAGGTGAAACGATCCTGCGCCGAGACACGCTCGGAAATCAATATCGAATCCTCGTAGTTGTAACCGTTCCACGGCATGAACGCGACCAGCATGTTCTGCCCGAGCGCCAGTTCGCCCATGTCGGTGGAAGCACCGTCTGCCACCACGTCACCGCGAGCGATCACATCGCCCACCTTGACCAGCGGGCGCTGGTTGATGTTGGTGTTCTGGTTGGAACGGGTGTATTTGGTCAGGTTGTAGATGTCCACGCCGACTTCGCCGGCGGTGGTCTCATCATCGTTGACGCGCACCACGATACGGGCGGCATCCACGTAATCGATGCGTCCGCCGCGCCAGGCTTGCACAGTCGTGCCCGAGTCCACCGCCACGGTACGCTCGAGACCGGTACCGACCAGCGGCTTTTCCGCGCGCAGGCAAGGCACGGCCTGACGTTGCATGTTGGCGCCCATCAGGGCGCGGTTGGCGTCGTCATGCTCGAGGAACGGGATCAGTGAAGCTGCCACCGACACCACCTGGGAGGGCGACACGTCCATATATTCCAGATTCTCCGGAGCCGACAGAACGAATTCGTTGTGATGTCGAGCCGACACGATGTCGTTGGTGAAGTGGCCTTTCTTGTCGAGTTCGGCGTTCGCCTGCGCGATCGTGAATTTGCCTTCTTCGATCGCGGACAGATAATCGACGTCATCAGACACCTTGCCCTTGCTAACCTTGCGGTACGGCGTTTCGATGAAGCCGTACTCGTTGGTGCGCGCATACAGTGCCAGCGAGTTGATCAGGCCGATGTTCGGGCCTTCCGGCGTCTCGATCGGGCACACGCGACCATAGTGGGTCGGATGCACGTCGCGCACCTCGAAACCGGCGCGTTCGCGGGTCAAGCCGCCCGGTCCCAGCGCGGAGATACGGCGCTTGTGGGTAATCTCGGACAAGGGATTGGTCTGGTCCATGAACTGGGACAACTGGCTGGAGCCGAAGAATTCCTTGACTGCTGCCGAGATCGGTTTGGCATTGATCAGATCATGCGGCATCAGATTATCGGTCTCGGCCTGGCCGAGACGTTCCTTGACGGCACGCTCCACGCGGGCCAGTCCGGCACGGAACTGGTTCTCTGCCAATTCACCCACGGCACGGACACGGCGATTGCCGAGGTGATCGATGTCATCGATCTCGCCTCGGCCATTGCGCAACTCGACCAGTATCTTGACCACTTCGACGATATCTTCGTTGGACAGGATCGCCGCACCGGTCAGATCTTCGCGGCCGACGCGACGGTTGAATTTCATCCGGCCAACCGAAGACAGATCGTAGCGCTCCTCGTTGAAGAACAACCCGTTGAATAGGTTCTCCACGGCATCCTCTGTCGGCGGTTCGCCGGGGCGCATCATGCGGTAGATCGCCACACGCGCAGTCCATTGGTCGACGCTCTCATCGGTACGCAGCGTCTGCGAGATGAACGCGCCGTGATCCAGGTCGTTGGTGTACAGCGTATGGATCTTGCTCACCCCCGCGGCCCGCAGTTTTTCCAGCAGATCCTCGGTGATCTCGTCATTCGCGTTGGCGATGATCTCGCCGCTGTCCTTGTCCACCACATTGGTCGCGATCACACGGCCAACAAGGAATTCTTCGCTAACAGCCAGTTTGTCGATGCCCGCCTCTTCCATTTCGCGGATATGACGCACCGTGATGCGCTTGTCCTTGGGCACGATGACTTTACCGGATTTGCCCATGATGTCGAAGCGTGCGATATCGCCGCGCAGGCGTTCCGGAACCACTTCGAACTGGATACCCTTCTTGTTCAGATGGAACGCATCGAAGCTGAAGAATATCCTGAGCATGTCTTCGTTGCTGTAACCCAGCGAGCGCAACAGGATGGTGACCGGCATCTTGCGACGTCGGTCGATACGGAAGTACACGTAGTCTTTTGCATCGAATTCAAAGTCCAGCCATGATCCGCGATACGGAATGATGCGCGCGGAGAACAGCAGCTTGCCGGAGGAATGGGTCTTGCCGCGGTCATGCTCGAAAAACACACCGGGTGAACGATGCAACTGTGAAACGATGACACGCTCAGTACCGTTGATCACGAACGAACCGGTGCTGGTCATCAGCGGGATCTCGCCCATATACACTTCCTGCTCTTTCACTTCCTTGACCGTGGGCTTGGAGGCTTCCTTGTCCATGATGGTCAGGCGCACACGTGCGCGCAGCGGAGAAGCATAGGTCAGGCCGCGCTGGCGGCATTCCTTCACATCAAAGGGTGGCATGCCCAGCTGGTAACTGACGAAGTCGAGACGCGCATTCTTGGAATGACTATAAATCGGGAATATCCCGTTGAAAGCCGCCTGCAGACCTTCGTTCTTGCGCTGCTCGGGCGGAGTATATGCCTGCAGAAATGCGGCAAAAGATTCCAGCTGAGTGGACAACAAAAAAGGAACCGGCAGTGCGCCGACTCGCTTGGCAAAACTTTTACGGATACGTTTTTTTTCGGTAAAAGAGTAGCTCATATAATCTCCACGATCGAGGGAAAAAGACAGGGGACAGAAAGCATCACGGACTTTCTGGCCGCTGACTTCTTAAAGCGGCAAAAGGCTGACGGCAAGCCGCCAGCCTTTCAACAGCGTGTGACCTTACTTGAGCTCGGCAGATGCGCCGGCTTCGATCAACTGCTTCAATGCAGCATCGGCATCGGCTTTGGAAACGCCTTCCTTGACCGCTTTCGGTGCACCGTCGACCAGATCCTTGGCTTCCTTCAAACCCAGGCCGGTGATTGCACGAACCGCCTTGATCACGTTGACCTTGTTGTCACCGGGACCCTTGAGCATCACGGTGAATTCGGTTTGTTCGGCAGCAGCAGCGCCGGCAGCAGCGCCAGCGGCAGGGCCTGCGACAGCAACCGCTGCGGCTGACACACCGAATTTCTCTTCCATTTGCTTGATCAGATCAGACAGTTCCAGCACGGTCATGCCGGCGATTGCGTCCATAATTTTTGCGCTTGATTCAGCTTTTGCTACAGTCATGTTGTTCTCCTAGTTCAGTTCAGTTCAGTTAATTCAATAGTTTTCAAGCAGCAGCTGTCGCGGCTTCCTTGCTGTCGCGGATCGCCGCCAGAGTGCGCACGAACTTGCTGGTCGTCGCATTCATGGTAGCCATCAAGCGCGCGATCAGCTCGTCGCGACTTGGGATCGCAGCCAGCACAGCAACCTGCTCTGCAGACATCACAGAACCGCTCATTGCGCCCGCCTTGATCACCAGCTTGTCATTGGTCTTGGCAAAATCGAACACCACCTTGGCGGCAGCGACCGGATCAGCACTCATGCTATACACAAGAGGGCCGACCATTTTTTCGCCCAGCGCTTCAAATGGCGTACCTTGCACCGCACGTCGTGCCAGGGTGTTTTTCAATACATGAAAATACACCCCGGACTTGCGCGCGGTAGCACGCAGCTTGGTGATATCGGCAACTGCGATGCCACGATACTCCGACAAGATGATAGTTTGCGCCTTTGCCACCTGGGCACTGACTTCCGCTACCACGGCTTGCTTTTCTTGCAGATTGAGACTCAAGTCTTCCTCCGGTTTCCAGACTGTACTCGCGTACATTCCATCGTTTACAACAGCGACCATGAGTCAGGAGAACATGCATTCCTGCTCGCGGGCACACCATCTACGGGGGAATCAGAGAACAGAAGACAGGGGACAGAGGACTGAAACCCTCCGTGCACCATCAACAGCCTGCTGAACATTAAGCCTTGCGGCTCCACCGGTCTCGGATGCTGCTAGCACGCCAGCATTCCAAAACAGATGCCGGCGAGACTGCGTCTCACCAGCAAATTCAAATCACTGCAACAAATCAGCCCGCAACCAGACTCGCCTGTTCAACGCGAACACCCGCACCCATGGTGCTGGAGAGCGACACCTTCTTCAGGTACACACCCTTGGAGGCGGCCGGCTTGGCCTTGTTCAACGCGTCAATCAATGCCAGCATGTTCTCGCGCAATGCCTCAGGTGCGAATGACGCGCGCCCGATGGTGCATTGCACGATACCGTTCTTGTCGGTACGGTATTGCACCTGACCAGCTTTGGAATTTCTCACCGCACCCGCAACGTCGGCAGATACCGTACCCACCTTGGGGTTAGGCATCAATCCGCGCGGGCCGAGGATCTGACCCAGCTGGCCGACCAGACGCATCGCATCCGGACTGGCGATCAACACGTCGAAATTCAGGTTGCCGCCCTTGATGGATTCGGCCAGATCTTCGAAACCGACGATGTCCGCGCCGGCAGCCTTGGCTTCTTCAGCCTTGGCACCTTGCGCGAACACCGCGACGCGCACCGTCTTGCCGGTACCTTTGGGCAACACCACCGAGCCGCGCACCAGCTGGTCTGATTTCTTGGCATCGATGCCGAGATTCACCGCAATGTCGATGGACTCATCGAACTTCGCCACTGCGGTTTCCTTGACCAGCTTCAGCGCATCGTTAAGGGGGTAAAGCTTGTTGCGATCGACCTTGGCGGCAATCGCTTTATATCGTTTGGACATGTTATACGCCCTCCACGGTGATGCCCATGCTGCGCGCGCTACCGGCGATGGTACGCACCGCTGCGTCCATGTCGGCAGCAGTCAGATCAGGCATCTTGGTTGTTGCGATTTGTTCCGCCTGCTTGCGGGTCAGTTTGCCCACCTTGTCGGTGTGCGGGGTTTTGCTGCCCTTTTGCACATTGGCGGCCTTCTTGATCAGAATGCTCGCGGGCGGAGTTTTCATGATGAAGGTGAAGCTCTTGTCCGCGAATGCGGTGATCACCACCGGGATAGGCAGACCCGGTTCCACACCCTGCGTTTGCGCGTTGAACGCCTTGCAGAACTCCATGATGTTCAATCCGCGCTGACCCAGCGCCGGACCGATCGGAGGACTTGGATTTGCCTTGCCTGCGGGCACTTGCAGCTTGATATAGCCGACGACTTTTTTTGCCACGATACTGCTCCTTTTCAGTGGGTTAAACGCATACCGCTGTTACCCCGATACGCTCCCCGTTAAACACAATTACCACCTACCATCCAGGACTGAGTATTAAATCCCCAGCACTGTATTTCTCAGGCCTTTTCTACCTGGCCGAAATCCAGCTCTACCGGTGTCGAGCGGCCAAAGATGGTCACCGCCACACGGATCTTGTTCTTGTCGTAATTGACGTCTTCGACCGAACCATTGAAATCGGTGAACGGACCTTCCTTGACACGCACCAACTCACCCACCTCAAACAACACCTTGGGCCTCGGCTTCTCAACACCGGCCTGCATCTGCTGCATGATGTTCTGCACTTCCTTCGCGGTGATCGGGGTAGGTTTCATCGCCGAGCCGCCGAGAAAGCCGGTCACCTTGGGTGTGCTCTTCACCATGTGCCAGGTTTCATCGGTCATTTCCATCTCGACCAGCACATAACCGGGGAAGAACTTGCGTTCAGTGATGCTCTTTTGCCCGGACTTCAATTCCACGACTTCTTCGACCGGCACCAATATCTGGCCGAATTTTTCCTGCATACCTTCACGCTGGATGCGCTCGGTCAATGCACGCTGGACACTTTTCTCGAACTGCGAGTACGTATGGACAACATACCAATTCATCGCCATCACTCACCCCGTCCCATCAAGCTGTTCACCACCAGCATCAGCCCGGCATCCACCGACCACAGGAACAACGCCATCGTGACGGCAAACAGGATCACCACTCCGGTGGTCTGCAGCGTTTCCTTGCGCGACGGCCAAACCACGCGCCTGGCCTCGGCGACTGACTCCTTGCCGAATGCAAAGAAGGTTTTGCCCGGTGTGCTGCTCAATGCCACGCCTGAAGCCAGCAACAAGCCAGCCAATACCGACACCAGCCTCAACACGGCCGCACTGTCGCTTAGATAGTAGAACCCTGCGATACCAGCCACCACCAGCAGAAAGGCAACGAGCAACTTGATTTTGTCTGCCATGTGCGATTATTCCAATTAACAGTTACATGCTTCTTTGGCAGGCCAGGAGGGTCTCGAACCCCCAACCCTCGGTTTTGGAGACCGATA
>JBDTPM010000263.1:0-3290 GCA_039932695.1 Gallionella sp.
ATTATTTTTCCGAACACGGCATCAAGGTGCGCTACCTGCATTCCGACATCGAGACCGTCGAGCGCGTCGAGATCATCCGCGACCTGCGCCTAGGTATGTTCGACGTGCTGGTCGGCATCAACCTGCTGCGCGAGGGATTGGATATACCCGAAGTGTCGCTGGTCGCAATACTCGATGCCGACAAGGAAGGATTCCTGCGCTCCGAACGTTCGCTGATCCAGACCATAGGCCGCGCCGCGCGCCACATCAACGGCAAAGCGATCCTGTATGGCGACAAGATCACCAACTCGATGCGCCGCGCGATAGAAGAGACCGACCGCAGGCGCATCAAGCAAGTGGCGTACAACTTCGCCCACAACATCACCCCGCAAGGCGTGCAGAAACGCATCAAGGACATCATCGAAGGCATGTACGAACCGGATGTCGCGCGCAACCAGCTCAAGGCCGCGCAGGAACAGGCGAAATATCTGGCAATGAGCGCAAAAGAAGTGTCCAAAGAGATCACCCGGCTGGAAAAGGAAATGCTGCAAGCCGCGAGGAATCTGGAGTTCGAGAAAGCCACTGAGCTGCGCGACCAGTTGAAGAAACTGCGCGAGAGCGTGCTGATCTCGCCGTTGTAAAAATCTGGCATCTCAAGATTGCATGGTATGAGATATGTATCTGACAGTATGACTCAGGAGCCTACGGGTTTCGGTCTGAAAAAGTGGACTAAGCGAACCTGTTGGTGCGCGTGATGCCGCTTAACGCAAACACGTCAGTTTTCAATCCAAAGGACTTCATACTTATGTGCATAAAGAACTGGCGCGGGTGGTTGCTAGTCGCGGTGACGGTAGGCGGAATCGTTGCGACGTTTTTGTTCGAGGCTATCCCGCAGGACCCCGCATATCACGAGTTCGCAGACCGCAGAACATTTTTCGGAATACCGAACTTCCGGGACGTGTTCTCGAATCTCCCGTTCGTGCTGGTCGGCGCATTTGGACTGGGCAAATTATCCCGACTGGAATCCGCTGCGCTCCGTTCTGCTTATGTGGTGTTCTGTATCGGGGCGATCTTGATCGGTTTCGGTTCGGCGTATTACCACTACGCGCCCACAACGCAGACGCTGGTCTGGGACCGGTTGCCGATGACGGTTGCTTTTATGGCGCTGTTCGCAATGATCGTCCGCGACCGCGTTTCGGAACGCTTGGGCGATGCGCTTCTCTGGCCGTTGGTCATCGCCGGCGCGGCCTCGGTCGGGTACTGGCACTGGACCGAACTGCAGGGCCGGGGTGACCTGAGGGCATACGGGGTAGTACAGTTTTTGCCGATGCTGCTCATTCCGTTGATGCTATCGATCTACCGCAGCAAAGGCGATAGCACGCCATGGCTGTGGGGCACATTGGGGTTCTACTTGCTGGCCAAGGTGGCGGAGCATTTTGACGCAGCCATCTACGACGCTTTGGTTGTTTTGAGCGGGCACAGCATCAAGCATGTATTGGGATCGCTGGCGGTTCTGTGGGCTGTGTTTGCGGTGCGGCGGTTTGGGCGGTGATGAAGGAAGGCCGACATTCCAAAGTTATCTCCAGGCTGTTGAGCCGACACTGATGCAGGATAGGTTGATGCCAGATTGTAGATGAACAACCAACCCCTCCCAGCCTCCCCTTGTCAGGGGAGGAGCGGTTTCGTTTCTCCCCTGATAGAACTACTAGCCATTCGACTAGGCTATCAGAAGACGATAGCCAAGTCGCTGGTTATGATAAGGGGAGAGCGTAGCGAGGGGTCAATTGGGAGGGGTTTGTGACTAATGAACAATCTGGGATGTTCTTACAATGTCACGCCCTGCGAATGATGCGGCAATTGCAGATAACGCAGAGTCTGCATTTCGGTCAGCCGGCTGGCGGTGCGGAAAAACTCGCCGGACATCACACCTTCTGCATAGATCTGATCCGGTGCGACTGTTGAGGTAGCCACCAGCCTGACATTGTTGTCGTAAAGCACATCGATCAACCAGGTGAAGCGCCGCGCCTCGGCGGAATTGTCGGCGGTCATGCGCGGGATGTGCGACAGGAACACCGTGGGAAAGCGGTGCGCGATCTCCAGATAGTCTTCATGCGCGTGTGCACCGCCGCACAGCTCCTTGAATTCGAACCACACCATGGAGCGCGAGATCTTCTTCACTGGCATAGGGCGGCCGCGCACTTCGATATGTTGTTCAACTCGCTGCGTCCCGGCGGATATCTGCTCGAACAGCGCGTCCAGGCGCGCCTCGTTCGCGGCAGCGACACCGGCTTCGTCAGCCACCAGAAACAACGGCTCACGGATCATCGCGCGCAGTCGGTGGTCATGGCCGCCATCGATTTGCATCACTTTCAGTTCACGCTTGAGCAGTTCGATCGCGGCCAGGAAATTCTGCCGCTGCAAACCATTGGGATACAGGCCGTCGGGCGGATAGTTGGAAGTGGTGATCAGCACCACGCCGCGCTCGAACATCGCCTCGATCAGCCGCCCCAGTATCATCGCGTCGGCGATGTCATCGACATGGAATTCGTCCAGGCACAGCAAGCGGGTGGATTTGGCGATCCTGTCGGCCAGCGCGATCAGCGGATCGTTTTCCTTTGCCAGCAATTTCATCTCATGGTGAACCTCGGCCATGAAATTGTGGAAATGGATGCGGCGTTTGCGGCGATATGGCAGGCAGGCGTAAAACATATCCATCAAAAATGTCTTGCCGCGACCCACGCCGCCCCATAGATACAGTCCCATGGGCACCTCAGGGCTGAGCAGACTGCGGCCCAGAAATTGATTGCGCCTGGATTTGAATTCGATCAACTGATGCCACAGCACATCCAGCTCATCGATCGCAGCGGCCTGCGCAGCATCTTCAACGAAGTCCGGCAAAGCGCGGATACCCTGATACCAGGCCTTGGGGCTGATGCCCCCTTCAGAGGGGGGAGGAAAGACTTGTTGGGACATGGTTTGTTTTCAGCTTAGCAGCGAGTCAGGATTTGAAATACAATTCATGCTGATGAGTTTCACGATATTGCCGCAATTATGCCGCGTTTCCAACAAAATCACCCGCGACAGGTCATGGTACCGAATAACCAATCCAGGAAGGAATAAATGAGCCACACTTTATATCAGGCCTCCGTGCAGCGTGTGCAGCGCTGCGAATTGGCCGTGCCGGGCTCCAATCCGGGCATGTTCGAAAAAGCGCTGAAGAGCGGATCGGATTTTGTTTTTCTCGACCTTGAGGATGCGGTCGCGCCGGACGACAAGATCCAGGCGCGCAAGAACGTCATCCAGGCGATCAA
>JBDTPM010000264.1:0-6077 GCA_039932695.1 Gallionella sp.
CCCGGTGTCCCTGGAGGTCTTCAACGACGTCTTCCGCCAGTCCGACGTCGAACGCACCGCCGTGGATGCCATGCGGTCGCTGATCTGGCTCGAGGAGCAGAGCGCCAAGTGGCTGGACGCGGCTCCGGCTGCCGGAAATGTCGCCGATACCCGACCGGCCGGCCGCCATCAACGGGTTCAGGCCACTGGAACCAGGCTTGTCTGCCCACCTGCCCAAGTCGAGCAACTCTTTGACGGCATCCCTGTCGCGACGTAATACTGCAGTCAAAACATCGTTGTATTTCGGTGTGGCTATCCTCGGCACCGAAACTGGTTCAGCGACTATTCCTGACTCCGGAAGCACCTCAGATAATGGCGGTGTCAACTGCTGAGTTCTTGCCGGTACACTCGGCTCAGTGCCCATTCTGGCCGGCTGCATTGGCGGAGCTTTGATCCTTGGTTTTTTCGGCGCAGGTTTCCGCACGGCAAGTTCGGGCTTCACTGGCTCTATAGTCTGTTCTGGAACAGGCTTGGGTGACGGCGCCGTGGCTGTGGCCGCATCAACAGATGGCTCAGCGCTGATGGGATTTGGTGGTGTAACAGCAACCGGCGCGAAATGCATAGGCGCAGAATGTTCTGATACGGCAGCTACAGCCGATGCTGCTTGGGTTCTTTGGGCAACAGGCGGCTTCGCGGTCTTTGTACTCGCCGGGGATTTCACCGCTTGGTGCGCAGCGGACTCTCTCTCCATTTCTGGCAAGTACATAAAGTAATAATATGCGCCGCCAGCGCCTGCCAGGATAAGCACTACCGCTGCGATCGCCCTAAGGGATAATAGGTTGGCCATCAGGATCACCTTTCAGTGTGCTGAAGCAATCGCCCGGAAGGCTGTTGCTTCAGAGAATGTTTGCAGGGCTTATCTTCAACGCCGGCTTGAACTACTTTATAAGTGCTCATGGAACATACTTAACACACGCGATTTAGCCAATGAATCATGTTTACTACCTTAGGATAATTTTCGAGACGCTCGCACAAGCTACGCCGCAAACATCCGCCGGTCAATATGCTGCCAGATGATCGCCAATTAGTCTAACCGTAATAATATGAATCATGGACTGGAAACCCAAGCGCATGTTCTGCATTTATTCCCGAAGCCGATATTATTCCGGAAACGCGAGGTAACAGAATATACGTAATCAGAGTGCATTGACTGGCTGGAATAGCTGGAGGATACTGAAAACGGTAAATCTTATGCGGATCATGAAAATGAACGATTGGAAATTTGACACCGCCGCACTTGCGCTGTTGTTCGCATTGTCTTCTGCGCCAGCCCACTCAGCCCCTCCCCCGGGTTCCGAGCTAAGCATCAATACCGTGGTGGCGCAAGTCGGCGAAAGTCCGATCACCCGCGAAGACATCATCCACGTGATGCAGATAGAAAAATTCTACAAGTCACCCCCCTTGTCAGAAGCTGACGCCTTGTTCATCATCATGCAGGATGCCATCGCTCATGAAGTCGCTCATTCGGTCGGGGTCGATGTGAGCCCCTCGGAAACACCGGTCAGCTACCCCTTTATCGACGAATTCACCCCCGCGGGCAAGGAAGACTTCAAGGCACAAGGGACACTTCCACTCCAGGAACAACCGTTCCATGTTAATCATCCTTCTTATGCAAAACTCTATGTCGTCCCGAAAATAGTCGACCGCAAGCTGCGCCGCTATTACAGCACCTCATCCTTCCTTCACAGCAAAGACAGGGAACGCATCAGTCAAGCCCTGCAACTGGTCAACTCCGGCAAAAGTTTTGCCGAGGCGGCAAATGCAACCGGGCTGATGACTGCTCGTCATGAACTGGAAAGCAAAGATATTAAATTGCCCGCCGCACTGATGCCGAAATTGCCGGTTGACAAGCGTCTACCGAGTAAAGACACGATATTCGACATTCTCAACAAACTGTCACCGGATGCGATCTATCCCGATATCATCGAGGGTGAGGACGGCTATCGTGTGCTGCGCCTGATCGCCCGCAACGGCCAGAAATACAGCATCGAAACTATTGAGGCTCTCAAACCACAGTTTGAAACATGGCTCAAAGAACGCGCCAGTAACTTTCCCATCACGATCAGCAATGACACGCTCAAACGTGAAGTCAAACGGGATTACCACGGCATAGACTGGGTTGAACGACTGTAGAAGCGGCCTGCAGACAACGTATCAGGGCTTATCGAAAATCCAGCAACACATCCAGCCACTCCTTCCAGCGCCGGTATTTTTCAGCCAGGGCTGGTGCATCATCCGATATCGATATTTTTTTACTTTCTCTGCAACATGCCTGTTCCATTCCGGCCGCAAGCAATGCCGCACCCTGCAGGCTGGATTCACTCTGCCGAAGGCGATAGACATCGAAAGGCACACATCTGGCGATACCCTGCTGCAAACACGTCAATTCGGATAATCCCCCCGAGAGGTAGACGCGCTCTATGGGCGACTCACTGTGAAAGTCCTCCAGTATTCTGGCTACACGGAAAATTACGGCTTCCAGTAACAAGACAGCTATGCGGCGTTGCGGCAAGTGATCAACCGGGTGGGAAAACCGTATGCCAATGTCGCCCCGAAAATAAGGTGCGCCAATGCCGCTTGGTTCCGCAAGGCAGAACATACCATCCTGTGCCAGATCCTCGGGCCGGCATTCATCCACCGGATAGGGAGCGAGCGCAACGGCGATGGAATTGAGCGTTCCTTCGATGGCAAGATGGGGAAGGTGTCGGTCGTCCTGATAGACCAGCGTTTTCAGATATCCGTACGATGCGGCCTTTTCCAACGCCACATCCCGCTCTGGCAGATAGCGCACGACGAAACAGCCGGTACCGAGATTGGCAAGGGCCTCTGCTTGGACTTCCCTGACACTGGCATACAGCGCGGCAGATTGGTCACCCACACTGGCTGTCAGGAACAGGCCATTGTCCAGACGCAGATCCATCGCCGCAGAAGACATGATCTGCGGCAGGATATGCAGAGGTATGTCAAACAGATCACAGAGTGCGGGTGACCATTGCTGCAGCCGGATATCCATCAGCAAAGTGCGCGCTGCCATCGAAGCGTCGGTAACATGATGCTTTCCACCGGACCAGCGCCATATCAAAAATGTATCCAGCGTGCCGACCAACAGCTCGCTGCTTTCCAACCGTGCCAACCAACCGGGGTTGTCGAGCAACAAAATGCGCAGCTTGGGTCCGAAATAATATGGCGTCAGTGGCAAGCCCGTGAAGTTGCGGATAGATTTTTCATGTGCCCGCAAAGCTTCACAGCTCGCCATACCGCGATTGTCCTGCCATGAAATCAGCGGAGTGAGCGGTTTGCCGCTGGATTTTTCCCAGACCAAAAATGAAGAACGCTGGCTGCATAATCCGAGCACCCGGCAATCGCCTGCATGGGCGACACATTCATTCAGCACCTGCTCCGTGGTTTCCGCATAGGCCAGCGCGTCACTCTCATAGCGCCCGCCGGAGACGGTGATCTCCGGAGCGGATCGCGTCACGATATGTTTGAGCTCGCCATCCTGATCCAACAGGCAGGCCTTGATCGAGGTGGTGCCGGTATCAATCGCGATGGCGGAAATTGTGGAAACAGTCATCGCTGCCGGCAGGTTTCTATTTCCCGGTTAATCGAGTCTTCATCCCAACCCAGCAAGGGTGCAACGGTTTCGGCGATACGCCGTAAAGTGTCTGCGGTAAGATTTGCCAGGATCAACAAAGGCATGCGGCGGCGGAGCAGATCGTCCAGGCAAACGACCATTTCGCCGCGGGCGCACAGCAGCAAGTCTGCGTAAATGAATGGCAACGCTGATGTGATTCGTTCGGATAAGCTCGGCATTAGTTCGATCATGCGGAAAACTTCGCTTACGCGTTGGCCGTGGCGGCGGAGCAGCCACAAGGTGCTTTCCGGGTCGATATCCAGCTTCCCGGCCTGAGCGGTCATCGTAGCAGACCACTCGGAATAATCCTGCTCAGGCGCCCAGGGAAAAGGACGGTTCATGGTTTGGCACGGTACATCGACACCGAGTTGTGCACAAACCGCGTTGACTATGCATGCCGCATCTTCGCGAGCCGAAGTGATCTTCCCGCCGATCGAATAATGCACACCGTTGTCTGCGGTCTGCAATTCCCAGTCGCGGCTGACCGCGGATGGTGAGGTTTTATCGCTGCGCTTCATCACACGCACTCCGGCATAACTGCCCACGACATCATCTTCCGTCCAGGCAGTCTGGAGATAATGATTCGCTGCATCCAGAAGATAAGCAACCTCTCCAGACTCGACCGTGACTTGTTCAAGATCTCCCCGGTAATCGGTATCAGTGGTGCCCAACAGTGTCATGCCGTACCATGGGATCATGAAAAATACCCGGCCATCCGACTTGGCGGTCAACAGCAACGCCTCGTCAGTCGGCAACGCGGGCATCACCAGATGGATGCCCTTGCTCAGCCTGCACCAGCCACGCGCTTGCTCTGATGCCGTCATCCACTTGCCGGTGGTGTTGACGACCTGCCGTGCGGAGACTTTCGCGCTGCTGTTGTCGAGACTATCCTGAACTGTCGCACCGCTGACGCGACCCCCCGTTTCGACATATCCGGTCATCCGGCAATAATTCACGCACACTGCTCCGGCGTCCATCGCCCCCGCGATCAATTCCAGCACCAACCTTGCATCATCTGTCTGTGCATCGCCGTAGGTAAAGCCGCCGCGCAGCCCTGCAATATCGAGGCAAGGGAAATGTTCGGAAAATGATCTCCGATTGAAGTGACGATGTCCTATCTCCGTGGCGGGGAAACCTGCGAGCATATCGTACAGCGTCAAACCGGCTTTCAAGCGCAACGTGCCGACGCGGCTGTCGTCATACACCGGCACACCAAAGCGCAGCGGCCAGACTCGATGCGGCGCCATCTCCAGCAGCATCTGCCGTTCCACCAGTGCTTTCCTGACCAGCTTGAAGTCGCAGGTTTCCAGATAACGCAGACCGCCGTGGATCAACTTGCTGGAAGCCGATGAGGTCGCGCAGGCCCAGTCACCCTGATCCACGATGGCGACGCTCAAGCCGCGCAACGCTGCGTCATAAGCGGTCCACGCTCCATAGATACCGCCGCCGCAGACCAGCAGATCGAACTGACGGCTTGGCAGCAAGGAAAAATCGCGCTTCACCCGTCCCTCATTTGCAGTGCCTTTTGCGGATCATCACTGATGAGTATGTCTACACCCAATTTCAGCGCCTTGTCTATTTCCTCATCGCTATTGCAGGTGTAGACAGCAATACATTTATCATGACTGCGCAGCAATTCGACCATAGCCTCATCAAGGGTCTCGATCGGCAGGCATAGGCCGTAAAGAAAAGGTCTGGCAGTCAGGACATGCCGCGCATCCTCGATAGTCTGATCGGTTTCAAAGTTGTAGATCAGCGGGATCTCCGGGCCGCACTGGTAAGCATAGACCAGGCTATCAAGATCGAATGAAGAGACCATGATGGTATCTCCGGCTGCCGGGGCAACCATAGCCATGGTTTTCCGCACTTTGATCTCATGGCGAAAGGACGCCTCCCATTCGCGATTTTTTATCTCGACCAACAAACGGCAATTGTTGCGATACGCATCCAGAAACTCCTGCAAGGTCATGATCCGAATATCCCGGATCCCGGTGTCTGAATAGATCAGAAAGCCGCCGGTGAAATCGAAGGAACGCAACTGGGCAAAATCATAATTGTCGATGTGTTTGCTGGGCATGCCGAGCTTATCGAGGAACCGGTCGTGCCAGAGCACCGGAATTTCGTCGCGGGTGAGCTGAACGTCGGTTTCAATTCCATCTATGGGATATTCCAGTGCCTTGTCGAAAGCGCCACCGGTGTTTTCCGCAGCCTCTCTGTTTGCGCCGCGGTGCGCGAATATCAGGCATTTTTTGGTACGATTATTTTTTGTTATCGGCATATGCTATCCAGGCAATGAACGAGCTTACGGGGTGATCATGGCAAGTCATCAATGAATCGCTTCATCGAGGCTTTGAGTGCCGAAAAATTCGGGTTGTACATCAAACGGCGAAGGATTCCGGCCTTC
>JBDTPM010000265.1:0-2253 GCA_039932695.1 Gallionella sp.
GCGAGCGGCACTGGAAGCGGATCTGCGTCATGCCCTGGAAAAGCAGCAATTCCGTTTGTATTATCAGATCCAGGTGGACAGCCAGAACCACCCGTTGGGCGCGGAGTTGCTGCTGCGCTGGCAACATCCGGAACGCGGTCTGATCGCCCCGATGCAATTCATCCCGCTGTGCGAAGAGACCGGCCTGATCGTGCCGATCGGTTTGTGGGTGTTGCAGACCGCCTGTGTCCAACTCAGGGCGTGGCAGCATGAAGCATTGACCCGCGACCTGACCCTGGCGGTGAACGTCAGCGCCAGGCAATTCCGGCAGGATGATTTTGTCAAACAGGTGCAGCGCATCCTGGTGGAAAGCGGCGCGAAGCCGGGGCTGCTGAAACTGGAGTTGACCGAAAGCACGGTGCTGGAGAACGTGCAGGACACGATCAGCAAGATGCGCGAATTGAAATTGCTGGGTGTGACATTCTCGATGGACGATTTCGGTACCGGCTATTCTTCCTTGCAATACCTGAAGCGCCTGCCTTTGGATCAGATCAAGATCGACCAATCCTTCGTGCGCGATATTGCCAGCGATCCCAACGATGCGGCTATCGTGCAGACCATCATCGCGATGACCGAGGTGCTCGGGCTGAATGTGATCGCAGAAGGAGTGGAGACCGAAGCGCAACGGGAGTTCCTGGATAGCCACGGCTGTCATGCCTTCCAGGGTTACCTGTACAGCAAGCCGATCCCTGCCGATGAGTTCGAGAAGATATTGCGTGACGGGCGATAATCCGGGATTAAAGTTCACCGGATATGCTATCGGCTGCGTGCTCCGTGCCGTGGGCCGTTGACATGATGACCGCCTCGGCATAGCAGCGCGCTGCCGTAAGCCGCCTCGCCATGCATGGCTGTTACCACCGGAACATTGAGCGATCTTTCCCGCAACATCCCCCAGACTTCGTTCCTGGCCCCGCCGCCGTTGGTCGTTACGCGTTCAAGCGGCGGTGCGCCCAGTGCGGCGAGCCTGGCATATCCGGCAGCTTCGATATGCGTCAGGCCCAGCAACATCCCATGCAGGAATTCGGCATCATCCGCCGGGCGCGGCTTCAATCTGGGCGCGAGCCGCGCGTCGTTGACCGGGAAACGTTCGCCCGGTTTGGTCAGCGGGTAATAATCCAGCGGACAGTCTCGCAGCGGATCGATCCGCGTGCTCAGGGCGGCGAGTCGTTCATCGCTGAAATAGTTGCGCAACACCCCCGCCCCGGCATTCGATGCCCCGCCCACCAGCCACAGATCGCCATAGCGATGGCTGTATACGCCGTATTCCGGCGCATCGATGCGTTGTTTGGAAAGTTGTTTGAGTACCAGCGTGGTTCCGAGCGAAGTCACGCCGGTGCCGGTTTCGGTTATGCCGGAAGCGATGAACGCGGCGATGCTGTCGGTGGTGCCGGCGTGGACGGCGCAACGCGGATCGATACCGAAGTGCGCGGCGATATCCGGATGGATTTTGCCGATCGCTGCGCCGGGTGCCAGTACCTGCGGCAACAAATGGGCGTGCGGCAGCGCCATCACCCAATCCGGCCAGCATAGCCGTTCAACGTCGTAGCCGGTCTTCAGCGCGTTGTGATAGTCGCTGATACCGGGTTGCCTGCTGAGCAGCGCGGTGAGCCAATCTGACTGGTGCAGGAAATACGCGGCCAGCGCGCAATCGTTTTGCTGCGTCAGCCAGAGAAATTTGGCGAGTCCGGAGGTGGCGGTGCAAACGGTATGTCCATCTGGCGCAATGGTTTTGAGTTGCGCGGCTTGCTGCTGCGCACGGGCGTCGTGGTAGAGCAGGGCGGGTGAGCATGGCTCGAGAGCCGCATCGCACAGCAACACCGTGCCGGAGGTTCCGTTTATCGCCAATCCGCGCAAACCGGCGGCGATGCTTTCCGGCAGCGCATGCAGCAAGGTGAGCAGCGCGCTGCGCCAATCCAGCGGGGTTTGGCTGGCGGCATCGGGATAGGCGATGCGCTGCTCCCGGACGATGGATCCGGCATCGTCGATGACGCAGGCACGAGCGCCGGAGGTGCCGAAATCCAGGCCGAGGTAATAGATCACGAGAGGGAAATAACCCCCCTCAGTCCCCCCTTGTCAGGGGGGAAGAGTGCATCCTCCCCTGACTGCGGAAGGGTCGCTGAATACCCCCGTAAAGGGGACGCCGCCAGACGCTCGCCCTTCGGTCGGTCTTGGCGCAGGCAGCGGGGAACCCACCGGCGTACCTCTTGCGGGTGC
>JBDTPM010000266.1:0-6447 GCA_039932695.1 Gallionella sp.
TGCGCTTCACCACCGATGTGGCGGAGAGCGTCGCGCACGGCCTGGTGCAGATGATCGCGGTGGGCACTCCTTCCGGTGAAGACGGTTCCGCCGACCTGCAATACGTGATCGCCGCGGCACGCGCCATCGGCCGAACCATGAACGAATATAGGGTCATCGTCGACAAATCCACAGTACCGGTCGGCACTGCAGAGAAAGTCAGGCGGGCCGTACAGGAAGAGTTGGACAAGCGCAGTATCAAATCAAGCACAAATACGATGGGGAGGGGGATTGCTTCCGGCTGGGACGGCAGCTTCAGCGTCGTCTCCAATCCCGAGTTCCTCAAGGAAGGCGCAGCCATCGATGACTTCAACCGCCCCGACCGCATCGTGATCGGTGCTGAAGATGATCAGGCCATCAAGGTGATGCGCGAGATGTATGCGCCGTTCCAGCGCAATCACGACCGGCTGATGGTGATGGACATCAAGTCTGCCGAACTGACCAAGTACGCCGCCAATGCGATGCTGGCCACGCGCATCTCGTTCATGAACGAACTGGCCAATCTGGCCGAGCGGGTCGGTGCGGACATCGAGCACGTCCGCAAGGGCATCGGCTCCGACCAGCGCATCGGCTACCACTTTTTGTATGCCGGCTGCGGCTACGGCGGCTCTTGCTTCCCCAAGGATATCCGCGCACTGCAACGCACCGGCGAAGAATACGGCCTGCCTTTGAAAGTTCTGGAAGCGGTGGAAAGTGTCAACGATGCCCAGAAATCCGTGCTGCTGCAAAAGATCACCAAACGTTTCGGCAACGATCTCAAAGGCAAGCATTTCGCGTTGTGGGGACTGGCATTCAAGCCCGGCACCGATGACATGCGCGAGGCGACCAGCCGAGTGGTGATGGAAGGATTATGGGAAAAAGGCGCAACGATCACCGCCTATGACCCTGTGGCGATGAAAGAGACCCGTCACATTTACGGTGAACGCGCCGACCTGCGCTTTGCCGAAAATGCCAAGGATGCGCTGCATGATGCCGATGCGCTGATCATCGTCACGGAATGGAAAGCCTTCAAGAGTCCGGACTTCAACATCATCAAAGCTCGCCTTAAACAACCGGTCATCTTTGACGGGCGCAACCTGTTCGAACCCGCCAGCGTCGCCGCGCAGGGCATCGAGTATCACGGCATCGGCCGGGAAAGTTGAGGAAGGCTGAGCCGGCGGGCACTCTGCTTGCCAATATTCTGGCGTACTAGCTGTTGCTGACCGCCTGGATGGCTTGGGACATGGCTGAATCCGCATGGGCGATCAGCGCTTTCTCGCTTTCCCCATGGTCCGGAAACAGCGCCAAACCGGAACTTGCAGTGACACGGACCTTTTTCCCGTTAAATTCAAAATCCAGTCTCTCCAGAACTTGCGCAATGCGCTTAGTCAGCCCCTGGACATCCTTCTCGGTGGCATTTCTGATGAATATCGCAAAATAATCACCACGCAGCCGGCAAAACACCTCACTGGATCTCACCTGCTTGCTGACTGCATCGGCCACGCGCGACAAAACCTTGTCACCCGAAGCATATCCGTAAGTGTCATTGATATGGTTCATGTCGTCGATCCGGAATGACAGCAACGCGACTTTTGTGCAATTTCGTTTGGCTTCAAGCAGTGCACGTTCCATCTCTCCGGCGAACCGGTAACGATTGTATACGCCGGTAAGCGCATCGTATTCAGCCAGATGCAACAACTGTTCCGGGGTACGCCGCGCATGCGTGATATCTTCGTAAAGCCATAGATGTCCGACTATCTGGGCATCCACGTCCCTCACCACGTAGCATGTCTGTATCACCACCCGATTGTCCGCAAGGTAGAGATCCGTCGTTTCGGGCAGATCCAGCAGATGCTGGGCGGAAGCTTTCTCATTGGTCAGCAAATGAGCAAGGTATCCCGGAATGTCTGCGACATCCCTTCCTTCCAACTTGGTTTCAGGCGGGATCTGCCAGATACGGAAAAATGTGGGATTGACATGGAGGATCTTGTTCTCCTTGCTGACGAACAAAACGCCGACGTTCATCACCGCCAGCAAAGCCATCAAGCGTGCCTGCTCCTCACGCTCCAGAGTCAGATAACGCTGCTGCATCTCCTCGGAAATACGCAGCGATATCATCTGCTGCTGCAATGTTTTCACCATGCGGTTGAAAGTTGCGCTCAACTGGCCGATCTCGTCTCCCCCGGCAATTTTCAGAGGTGGCATCGTCCCTACATAGCGCGCCAGGTCCTCTTCCTTCTGCAGCGCACTCATCGTCGATTGCAGATTCTCCAGGGGACGAGTGATGGTATGAGTAAACCTGCCGATCAATAGGAACAGGATCAGCTGCAACAAGGCCTGCCCGCCCCATAAATAGGCACTGGTCTTGCTCAAGTTCGCATAGTCACCCTTCAAATCAAGCGTGATGCTGGCCGCACCGTTCGCCGATCCGGCTTCAGCCAGATGGCAATCCAGGCAGTTGGTGCCGCGAAAATCGGTGCTTACGACAAACGGCACCACCACGCGCAGCTCCGGGGCACTGCTGTCATCGACACGAAGGAATTCTTCCCTGGCATTGGCAATCACCCGGCGGTCCATCTCATCCCTGGGTTGCTCTTGCGGCAATCCCGTACCGAACTGCTTTTGCACCTGCTCGGCACGTATGACGCGCAGCTCCTTCACTCCCTCGGAGGCGCTCATTTTCCTGATATACAGAGCGCGGCTTTCCGGGTCGCTGATCATGCCGTTGATCATCAGCATGTTCATGCCGTTGATCACGCCATCAGCGGAAATCCGTGCGCGGTTCTCGGCTGCCAGCAGTATTTCTTCCTTGAAATGCCGCTCGATCCACATCTGCGTCGGGATCAATACCGCTATCAGTACCAACTGGATGATGACCTGCAGCTTTATCTGTATGCCTTGCGCATACCACCATTTTTTCATATATCCACCGTCATTAATCCAACGAAATCCATGCCCCCCGGCATGATCCCGCCCATCTTGTCTGGCGGAAAATCCCGCGGCACGCGGGCCTCGATGTGTTCGCTATGCTACAACTTCAGCCGTATTGCGCGCTGCGACCGCAAGCGTGCCGATGCGTCCTTCCACTTCCCGCATCACCACCTCCTGACGCGGCAGCGCACCCACATCCAGCCCTTGCAGATATTGCCGCATCGACACCAATTCATAGCCCTGAGCCTGCCAGCCCTGCAGCAATTGCTCGAATATCGGCAGCCATTTCCCGCCTTCCAGTTCGGCATGGAGGGTGAACACATGCCCGGTGACGGGCGGAACGGCGGTCAATTTCAAGATATGTTCCGCGATGTTGTCCAGCGAAATGCCGTCGCGATTCATCAGCTCGTCCAGTGTCGGCAGGGTGGTCGGCAGCTGCGGGCAGTCGATAATCTCGGCCTGCCATGTTGGTATGAAGGGATGCGTGCCGCGCGTATCGGAACTGTATTCGAACCCGAAGCGCTGCATCAGCCGGAATGCGTGACGGTTCATCTGCCATCCGGCGGCAGCATGAGAATGCGGCGCCTCACCGAATATCTCGGTAAAACGATCTACCGCGAGCTGCAGCTCTCGTGTCGTCCACTCCGCATCCTTGTTGGCCACATGATCCTGCCAGCGGATATGGTCATAGCAGTGGATGCCGACTTCAAACCCAGCGACCTGCACCATGCGCATGACACTCGCGCATTTCTTGCCGATATCCGGCGCGGGCAGCAATGTTCCATACAGCAGGGTCTTGATACCGTAATGCTCCACCACCGAGGTGCGCGACACCTTGCCCAGAAAGCCGGGACGGAATACACGCTTGATGGCGCGCCCCGTGTGATCAGGGCCGAGCGAAAAGAAAAAGGTGGCCTGTGCGTGATGTCGTTGCAGTGCTTCAACCAGACGCGGAACACCTTCGCGGGTGCCGCGATAGGTGTCCACATCTATTTTCAGTGCGAGCTGTTTTGTCATTGTTTTTTCCTCCCTCTCTTGTGGGAGATAACCAGCGACTTGCCCGCGCACCCGCAAGGGGTAGGCCGTAGTTGTAAAGCCGATAAATCGGCAACAACCACGCACTGCGGGCTTAGTCGAATGGCTAGTAGTTCCATCAGGGTTGGGGTGAGGGTGAGATTTAATCAACCAAACCGCGCGCTTCCGCCACTTGTCCGCGATACGCATCAAATATATTGCGCAGCGTGTCAGCCATGTTGATGGTCGGCTTCCAGTTCAGCTCCTCGCAGGTATTGGTGATCTTGGGAACGCGGTTCTGCACATCCTGGTAACCCTTGCCGTAATAGGCTGCCGAGGTGGTTTCGACGATCTTCACCTTTTTGGCGGATTCCTGATATTCCGGATATTCCTTGGCCAGCTTCAGCATCATGTCGGCCAGATCGCGGATCGCAAAGTTGTTGGTCGGGTTGCCGATGTTGTAGATCTTGCCGGTGGCGATGCCGTTCTTGTTCTCGATGATCTTCATCAGCGCGGCGATACCGTCATCGATGTAAGTGAAAGCGCGCTTCTGGTGCCCGCCATCCACCAGGCTGATGTTCTCGCCGCGCACGATGTGGCCGAGGAATTGCGTGACAACACGCGAGCTGCCTTCCTTCGCGGTATGGATAGAATCGAGACCTGCTCCTATCCAGTTGAACGGGCGGAACAGCGTGAAATTCAATCCTTCCATGCCGTAGCCCCAGATCACCCGGTCCATCAATTGTTTGGAGCAGGAATAGATCCAGCGCGGCTTGTTGATCGGACCGCAGACCAATTCGGATTCTTCCGGGTCGAATTCCTCGTCGTGGCACATGCCGTACACTTCCGAAGTGGACGGGAACACCAGATGCTTGCCGTACTTCACCGCGGAACGCACGATGGGCAGATTGGCCTCGAAGTCCAGCTCGAACACGCGCAACGGCTGCTTGACGTAAGTCGAAGGCGTGGCGATCGCCACCAGCGGCAGGATCACGTCGCATTTCTTGACGTGGTACTCGACCCATTCCCTGTTGATCGTGATGTCGCCCTCGAAGAAATGGAAACGATCACGCCCGATCAGATCGCTGATCCGGTCAGTGCTCATGTCCATGCCGTACACTTCCCAATCGGTAGTAGCGAGTATGCGGTTGGAAAGATGGTGGCCGATGAAACCGTTCACGCCGAGTATCAATACTTTTTTCATTTGGATTTCCTAACTGTTGAATTCAAATCGTTGTGTGCCAAAACGCGCAGCGAATTCCGCCGCGCTCATTGCTATACCATCCAGTTCAAAACGCACGATGCGCAGCACACCCTGCCCGCAGATCGCGTAAGCCTTGCCTTCCTTGACGTAGAAAGCCGGTTGATCTGTAGGGGCGTGATTTATCACGCCCTGTTGTACATCGATTACCAGCGTTTGCAGTATGCGCATCGGCTTGCCCATCAACCGCGTAGTCGCACCCGGATAAGGCGGCGCCACCGCGCGCACCAGATTATGTATCGCCAGCGCAGACTGCGACCAATCGATCACTCCATCTTCCGCCTTGCGTCCGCCGAAATATGCACCCTTGCTCAGATCCTGCTTCACCCTCGGCGTGTTTCCAACCAGCAATGCGGGCAGCACATCATTCAACGCCATCTCCGCCGCCACGGTCACTTTCTGGAACACTTGCAGCGCCGTGTCATTGGGCAGGATGGGCACGGCCTGCTGCGCGACGATGTCGCCGTTGTCCGGCTTCTCGGTCATATAGTGCAACGTCGCACCGGTTTCCATCTCGCCGTGAATTATCGCCCAATTCACCGGTACACGGCCACGGTATTTCGGCAGCAGCGAACCATGCATATTTAGCGCGCCGCGCTTGGGTATCTCCAGCAACTCGCGCTTGAGCATCTCGCGGTAATAAAACGAAAAAAAGAAATCCGGCTGCAATGCCCGTATCTGCTCGATGACTTCCGGCGTATTCGGATTATCCGGCGTGATGGTCGGGATTCCATGCAGCGCGGCCAGTTCGGCGACGCTATCGAACCAGATAGTCTCTTTCGGGTTGTCGCGGTGCGTCACCACCAGCGCGACATCCACGCCGTGCGCCAGCAGCACATTGAGGCATCTGCAACCTACATTATGGTAGGCGAAAACTACTGCGCGACTCATAAAGAAGAGCGGAGGCAATCGAACAGAGCAACCCCCCTCAGTCCCCCCTTATCAGGGGGGAAGCTGTCTCCTCCCCCGCTCCCTCCCTGATAAGGGAGGGCTGGGGTGGGTTGGGGATGTTGGGAGGGGTTGCTGTTAATTTTCACTTTTTACTTTCTGATGCTCAAACATCTGCGAGACGCTTCCCTTCTCACCGCTTTCCAGCACCGCCTCGACCAGATAGCGCGGCCGGTGGCGCACCTGCTGATAGATACGGCCAATGTATTCGCCCAACAACCCGATGCCGAACAACGCGATGCCGATCAGGAAGAACATCAGCGCAAACAGCGTGA
>JBDTPM010000267.1:0-6864 GCA_039932695.1 Gallionella sp.
GCGTCTGGGGCTGGGTTATCTTCCCCAGGAAGCGTCCATCTTCCGGCGTCTGACAGTGGAGCAGAACATCTGCGCAGTGCTGGAGCTGCAAAAGCTCTCCGATGAAGCCATACAGACCCGGCTGGAGGCATTGCTTGAAGACCTGCACATCACTCACATTCGCCAAAATCCTGCGATCAGCCTGTCCGGCGGCGAGCGGAGGCGTGTGGAGATCGCGCGCGCATTGGCTACCGACCCGCGCTTCATCCTGCTCGACGAACCGTTCGCCGGCGTGGACCCCATCGCGGTGCTGGACATCCAGAAGATCATCCGCTTCCTCAAGGAACGCAACATCGGGGTGCTGATCACCGATCACAATGTGCGCGAAACTTTGGGCATCTGCGATCGAGCCTACATCATCAATGCCGGCTCGGTAATGGCGGAAGGCAAGCCGGACGAAATCATCTATAATGAGGGCGTGAGAAAAGTATATCTGGGAGAGCACTTCAAGCTTTGACGCGAAAGCTTCCCGGACACGACAACAGGCAATGAAACCCGCTCTACAACTCCGACAGTCCCAGCAACTGACGCTCACCCCGCAGTTGCAACAGGCTATCCGTCTGCTGCAACTCTCCACGCAGGACATGAATCAGGAAGTTGCGCGCATGCTGGAAGAAAATCCCCTGCTGGAAGTGGCCGATGAGTCTGCGACCGGGACCTTCCTGGCAGAACCGCGCAGCACCCCGAGCACCGCCAGTGACGAGCCCGAGCAAACGCACAGCGATAGCGATGACCGTGGCGCTGACGATTTCGGCAACGAACCCGCCGATTGGAATACCGGCGGCGGCATGGCGCGCAGCGAGGACGACGAGGACGAAACCTACCCGGAGCAGGCCGCCGAACAGGCCAGCCTGCGCGCTCATCTACATACCCAATTGACCACCAGCTCGCTGGATGAACACGATCGCAAGGTGGTCGGATTGCTGATCGATGCACTGGATGAGAACGGTTATCTGGCCCAGAATCTGGATGAACTGGCGGAGCTGTTGCCAGTTGAGCTCGAAATCACGCTGGACGATCTGGAGACCGCACTGGTGCAACTGCAGCATCTGGACCAGCCCGGTCTGGGCGCCCGCCATCTGGGCGAATGTCTGGCCCTGCAACTCAAGGCGTTCCCGGAGGGCACCCCTCACATCGACCTGGCGATCAGTCTGGTGAGCCATCATCTGGACCTTCTCGCCGCGCATGATTTCGCCAAGATCAAAAAGCTGCTGCGCTGCACAGACGATGAATTGCGTGCCGCGCAACACCTGATCGTCTGCCTGAATCCGAAGCCGGGCGCAGAGTTCGGCCAAAGTGTCGCCGATTACGTGGTGCCGGACGTGATCGTGGAAAAATACAAGAACAAATGGCGGGCGAGGCTCAATGCCGAGGCGATGCCCAAGCTGCGCGTCAACCAGATCTATGCCAACATCCTGCAGCAGCGCGGCGAAAACAATTCCTCACAACTCGCCACCCAATTGCAGGAAGCGAAGTGGTTGATCAAAAACCTGCAGCAGCGTTTTGACACCATACTGCGTGTGGCTGAAGCCATCGTGGAACGGCAGACCAATTTTTTCGAGCATGGCGAGATCGCCATGCGCCCGCTGGTATTGCGCGAGATCGCCGAGGCCCTGGAATTGCACGAATCCACGATATCACGCAGTACCACGCAAAAGTTCATGCTGACCCCGCGCGGCATTTATGAATTCAAGCATTTCTTTTGCAGCGGCCTGTCCACTGAAAGCGGCGGAACCTGCTCTTCCACCGCGATACGCGAGCTGATCAAGCAGTTGGTCGGCGGTGAGGACGGACACAAACCGCTCACTGACAGTCGCATGTCTGAAATCTTGGCACAGCAGGGCATCGTCGTCGCCCGGCGTACCATAGCAAAGTACCGGGAAGCATTGCATATCCTCCCGGTAAATCTCCGTAAGTCACTCTAACAAAAGGAGCTCGTCATGAACATCCAACTAACCGGACGCCATCTGGAAATCACCCCGGCAATCCGCGACTATGTGAACGGAAAATTCGGCAAGATCAAACGCCATTTCGATCATGTGATAGACATGAACATCATCCTTTCGGTTGAAAAACTGAAACAAAAAGCCGAGGCCACGATACACGTCAGCGGCAAGAACCTGTTCGTGGAATGCGATGATGACAACCTGTACGCCGCGATCGACACTCTGGTGGACAAGCTGGACCGTCAGGTGATGAAACACAAGGAAAAACTGTCTGCGCGCCGCCATGATGACACTGGCAAACACGACACAGCAGAGTAACAACAGCGGGCGTCGATATTGACGCCCATTTATTTCCCGTAACGAGCACCTCCATGAACCTTATCAGCAAGATCTTGCTACCCGACAATATCCTGTTGGACACCGAATCCACCAGCAAGAAACGCGTATTCGAGCGTGTCGGATTGCTGTTCGAAAACAACCAGCAGATCGCGCGCAGCACGGTTTTTGACAGCCTGTTCGCGCGCGAAAAGTTGGGATCGACCGGCTTGGGACAAGGCGTGGCCATTCCGCATGGGCGTATCGCGAAGCTGCGTGACGCGACTGCCGCATTTGTAAAAACCTCACACCCGATCCCGTTCGATGCACCGGATGGGATGCCGGTGAATCTGATCTTCGTGTTGCTGGTACCGGATCGCGCCACCGACCTGCATCTTCAGATCCTGGGCGAACTGGCGCAGATGTTCAGCGATGGACAATTCCGCAATCGTCTGCTCGCCTGCGAAGACACTTCCAGCATCCACCAATTGTTCTATGACTGGAACAGCGGGGCATGAGCCAAGTCAACGTCCGGCAGCTGTTCGAAGACAAGCAGGCGCGGCTTGAATTGAGCCGCGTGGCCGGCGCAGACGGTACCGACCGCATCATCGACAATAGCGAGGTCATCGCTTCCAACAAGGGGCTTGTCGGCCATCTCAATCTGATCCACCCGAACTGGGTTCAGGTGTTGAGCGGGACCGAACTGGATTATCTGCGTGCCCTGAACATGGACCAGCGCAGCGAAGCGTTCCGGCAGATCGAACAAAGCGGCACGACCTGCATGATAGTGGCAGGCACCAGCGACATACCGGCAGAACTGATTTCCTTCGCCGACCAATCACACATACCGCTGTTTTGCTCCCCCAAACCCAGTGTGCAGCTGATGTGGCTGATCCGTCACTATCTCGCCAAGGAACTCGCCGAATCCACCACGCGACACGGCGTGCTTCTCGATGTGCTCGGTGTCGGCGTGATGATCACCGGCGAAAGCGCGGTCGGCAAGAGCGAACTCGGGCTGGAACTCATCACCCGCGGCAGCGGGCTGGTTGCCGACGATATCGTCGAATTGCATCATATCGCGCCGGATACCCTTGAGGGACGCTGCCCGGAACTGCTGCGCGATTTTCTCGAAGTACGCGGTCTGGGCGTGTTGAACATTCGCATCATGTTCGGCGAAACGGCGGTGCGGCGAAAAAAGAGTGTGAAGCTGATCGTCCATCTGCACCGTCCGCCCGGCGGCGACCTTTCACAAGTCGAGCGCCTGCCGCTCAATGCCACGCATCAGGAGATCCTCGGTGTGAACATCAGCACCGTGAATATCCCGGTGGTCGCAGGACGCAACCTCGCAGTACTGGTCGAGGCCGCCGCGCGCAATTTTGTCTTGCAGCAGCGCGGCATCGACAGCATGCAGGAATTCATTGCGCGGCATGACCAGTTGCTTATAGAAGATTGAACTCTGGCCAGATGCAGTTATTTCTAATCAGCGGACTATCCGGCTCAGGCAAGAGCATCGCACTCAAGGTGCTGGAGGACAATGGCTACTACTGCGTAGACAATCTACCTGCTGACCTGCTAGCCGCGTTGGTGGAACACCTGCAACTGGCCGGCTATCACAACATCGCAGTGAGCATAGACGTGCGCAGCGCCAACAGCGTGCAGCGCCTTCCACCACTGTTGCAGCAGATCAAACAGCAAGGCGTGGATGTGCATGTATTGTTTCTTGATGCGCAGAGCGACGCACTGGTAAAACGTTTTTCCGAGACGCGCCGTCTGCACCCGCTCAGTGATGCCGCGCTTCTGACAAATGACAAGACAGCCCGCACACTGCCAGAATGCGTAGAGCACGAACGCGAGTTGCTCGCCGCGATCAGCGATATCGGCCATCACATCGACACCACCGAGCTCAATGCCAACGCGCTGCGCGCCTGGATCAAACAATTCATCAAACTGGATCGCGCCCGCCTGACGCTGTTGTTCGAATCATTCGGCTACAAGCATGGCATTCCGCTGGATGCAGACTTTGTGTTCGATGTGCGCTGCCTGCCCAACCCGCATTACGAACCGCTGTTACGCCCCCTCACCGGGTGCGATACGGCCGTGATCGAATTTCTGGACAACACCCCGGGCGCGCAGAATATGTTCAACGATATCCGTGATTTCCTGGAGCGCTGGCTACCCAGCTTCGTCGCGGACAATCGCAGCTATCTGACCGTTGCCATCGGCTGCACCGGCGGACAACACCGTTCGGTCTATCTCGCCGAAAAGCTCGCTGCTCTTTTTGAGCATCAGCAGCAGGTGCTGGTGCGTCACCGAGAATTGACTTAACTCCATGACTGCTTCAGCACTGTCACACATCAAGCCCGGCGACTGGCTGACACTATTGCTGGGCAGTATTTGTGTGGCCACGCTCACGCTCAAACTATGGAGCGGAGACCTTGCCGACAAGGCTGTCATCCGCAGCGGCGGGAAGATATTCCGCGAGGTCCCGTTATCGCGCGATCAAAGTATCGAAGTCCCCGGCCCGCTTGGCGTCAGCATCATCAACATCCAGCAGCGCAAAGCACGCATCGTTTCCGACCCCAGCCCGAGGCAATACTGCGTGCGTCAGGGGTGGCTGCAACAGGCCGGAGAGATCGCGCTGTGCCTGCCCAATCAGGTAAGTATCGAACTGACCGGTAGCAGGAAAAAATATGACAGCCTCAACTATTAGGATCGGCGTGAAAATTTCTGAACCCCAAACCCCCTCCAGCTCCCCCTTGTCAGGGGGAGAGCGAAGCGGCTCCTCCCCTGATGAAACTACTAGCCATTCGACTAAGCTATCAGACTACGATAGCCAAGTCGCTGGTTATGACAAGGGGAGGATGGGAGGGGTTGGGGTTAGCCGCTCTCATCGAAGCAAATGATCTCCACAACCATCAAACTCGACACCACCTCAGAAGACCATCACATCGCACGCATGGCTGCTGTGGCGCTCGGTTTGACGATATTGGAAAGCGCCATCCCCTCCCCACTGCCCGGCGTGAAGCCCGGGCTGGCCAACATCGTCACGCTGATCGTGCTGGCGCGTTACGGCTGGCGTGCCGCCGCGTGGGTATCGCTGTTGCGCGTCGTGGCAGGCAGCTTGTTGTTCGGCAATTTTCTGACGCCGGGATTTTTTCTCAGCCTGTCCGGCGCAGTGCTCAGCCTGCTGGTACTGGCCCTTGCGCAACACTTGCCGACGCGCTGGTTCGGCCCGGTCAGCCACAGCATCTACGCTGCTTTTGCGCACATCACCGGGCAGATGCTGGTCGTGTATCTGTGGTTGATCCCGCACGCCGGCATCGCCTACCTGATCCCGATCTTCGCCACCGCCGCACTGTTGTTTGGCACAGTGAACGGATTGATCGCGGCGCGTTTCATGGATCTGAATAGCGAAAACATGTCCACGAAAAACACTAAAATCACGAAAGGTTATGATGCGATTTGATACCTATTTATTATTTCGTGCCTTTCGTGTTTTTCGTGGGCAAGTATTTTTTCCAGGATAATCACCTTCCCATGACAGCAAACGACACGCGCATGAAAACCATCACTCTCGCCTTCACCGGCGCCTCCGGCCTGCCCTATGGCATGCGCCTGCTGGAATGCCTGCTGCAAAGCGGGCAGCGCGTCCATCTGGTGTATTCACAAGCCGCGCAGATCGTCGCCAAACAGGAACTGGATTTCACGCTGCCGAACCGCCCGCAGGACGCTGAACAAATGTTCGCGGAACGATTCGGAAAATTCAGCGGCGAGCTGAAAGTGTTCGGCATTCAGGACTGGTATGCCCCCATGGCCTCCGGCTCCAACCCCGGCGATGCGATGGTGGTGTGCCCCTGCACGATGGGCACGCTCGGCAAGATCGCAGGCGGGATTAGTGATGATCTGATCGCGCGTGCCGCCGACGTAATGCTCAAGGAAAAACGCACGTTGATCTTGGTGCCGCGCGAGATGCCCTTCTCCGCGATCCATCTTGAGAACATGCTCAAACTGTCACACGCCGGAGCCGTCATCATGCCGCCCAATCCGGGTTTCTATCATCATCCGCAGAGTGTGCAGGATATTGTGGATTTTGTGGTGGCGCGGATACTCGATCATCTCGGGGTGAAGCAATCGTTGATGAAGCCTTGGGGCGAGGAGTCATGAATCGCCGAGGGTCTCATGTAGGTTGGGTTAGCGGTTTTTCGCGTAACCCAACAAAAAAATCAACTTCGCCGGGGGTAGCCCGGCGATTTTCTTTTCAGTCCATTCATGGTTCGACAGCATCCACAAGAGATACACGTGTGAGTGCCCCGCCGCTACGCGGCGACCCTTCGACTTCGCTGCGCTACGCTCAGGGCGAACGGTTTACTCAGCGCGAACGGATAATAGTTCCCAACACCTTTCTCACTGGCGTCGGTATCGCCGCCCCCAACGCCTCCTCCACACTCAACCAAACATTACCCGGCTGCGCAACATGCAAAGGTTTGCGCGACAGTTGAATCATCAGCGGTGTGATGTGCAACTTGAAGTGCGTGAAAGTGTGAGTGAATGTCTCCAACCTTAC
>JBDTPM010000268.1:0-13648 GCA_039932695.1 Gallionella sp.
CCACCGCCTTCCATCGGATCCCTGCCGGGACAATGTACCTTCCAGCTGGTCTTGTTTCCGGTCACCTTGAGGTCGGTCACTTCGCAGCGCTGTTGATGCGGCACTTTCCCCGGCTTGTAGCCCGCCCCCTTGGCAAGACAAACAGTCTGAGTCACTGCCGGCATCGGCATACCCGGCATATCCGCCTTGGTCGTCATTTCCCACAGCTCATCGCTGCCCGCAGCCCATACAGATGTTGTGCTGACCAAGACCAACACCAATCCTGATAATAGCGCTTTCATGTTGCCGTCTCCTGATTTAGGTCAACGAACGTCGGGATAAACCACCCCTGGTCGTGGCCGCCGCATACTGACTTGATGTATGCCTCATTCATTCCCTGGATACTGAAATGATATTGCTGTGCAACTGCGCCAAATTATTTGCAGCCTGCCAATAATCCGGATCCAGAGCAATCGCGGTCGAATAGGCCAGTTCGGCCCGCGTGCGATCCCCCGCCAGAAAATAGGCATAGCCCAGATTATTATAGGGCCGCGCTTTCTGCGGGGAATTGCGTACAGTATCTTCCCACAAAGCCACTTCGCTACGGTAATCCTCGTTGCGGACCAGCGTCAATCCGGCCAGCACCAATACCAGAGTCGCCGCGACCATGTTGCGCAACCTGAAGTCTGCAACCAAACCTGCACACCCGACTGCGATCGGCAACAGCATCGCCCATCCTGCCAGATAAAGATGCCGATCATTCGCAACATCCACCCGTGGCAGAAAGACATACAACGGGAACAATTGCAGCACGAACCAGCCAATCGCAAAACCCAACCAAGGTCGCTTGCGCAAATTCCAGCCAGCCACGATCAACAGCATCAACCAGAACAGCGCGTCGGGCCAAACCTGCTTCCATGCCGTGATTACCGGCAGATCGGGATCTATGTTCAAGCGCCACGACAACAACAACTGACCAAGCATATAGGTCAACGCATGCAGCTGGGTAAGGAAATTCACCTGCATGGAATGCAGGCCGGCACTGAATGCCATCAGTGCCCAATAGCGATCATGGAACAACAGCAACAGCGCAAGCAGCAGAAATATGCCCCAGTGGATGGCCTGCTTGCGCAGGGTGGTTTTCAAGGAAGTCTTCGTAGCGAAACAGACTTCCCATAACAACAGCGCGAAAGGCAGCGTGACCGCCGTTTCCTTGGTGGCGACGGCCAGAATGAACAGCGCGGGAGACACCACATACAACCAAACCTGCTTTCCTTCCTCGCTGCCCTTGATATATGCCAGAAACGCGGAAAGATAGAACAGCGTCATCAATGACATCGAGCGTCCACTGATATAAGTGATCGCCTCGGTGTTCACCGGATGCACTGCGAACAGCAGTGCTGCGAACATCGCAATCCAGTGCCGGCGCTGTGGATCAACATCTGGAGTGTGCGCAAATAATCGCGTTGCAAGTGCGTAGATCAACAGCACATTGAGGAAGTGCACGCAGATGTTGAACAAGTGAAAACCCAGCACATCAAGACCCGCCACCCAATTCAGGGTATAGGTCAGCTTGAGCAATGGGCGCAGACCTTGGACGATATCCGCATTCCAGGCTGCCCAACTATGCACCGCGTCGTGATTGACGATGACGTTGTAATCGTCGAACTGGAATGCGCCGTGCAATGCATTGCCATAGACGGCGAGCACCGCAAGAAGCAATGCGAACGGAACCCACAAGGTTTTAAGAGACTTGACGGGCATTGTGCGAAAAAGCGTAATCGAGGATATCCGACGCATCCCACCATCGATTGGATGCATGCAACATGACCAGCAACACCTTGACACCGTCGCGCTGCGCCAATGCGATCAGACATTTTCCTGCTTTCAGGGTGTAGCCGCTCTTCACCCCGACAGCACCGGGGTAACGCCCGATCAGGGCGTTCTTGTTTTCCAGAACGAAACTATGACTACCGTCGGCAGACCGGATGGTCATCGCGGGTTTCGCCACCATCTCGACAAACACCGGGAAGGCGAGTGCTCTGCCGGCCAGTATTGCCAGATCACGCGCCGAAGAATAGTGCTGTTCGCCATCGTGACCGCACGCATTGGTAAAGTGTGTCGACTTGAGATCCAACTCCCTGGCGCGCCGGTTCATCAGTTGCACGAATTGCTTTTCATTCCCGGCCACATGGTCAGCCAGGGAGTGACAGGCATCATTTGCCGACTTCAACAGACTGGCCGCCAGCAGATCCTGCACCAGCATCCGCTCTCCCGCTTTCAATCCCAAACGTGTGCCGCTTTCCCTGGCGGCGGCAAGACTGACCGTCACCACCTCCAGCGGCTGGTAATGCTCCAGCACCAGCAACACGGTCATGACCTTGGTCAAACTGGCCGGAGGCAAGCGCCGCCCGACCTCACTTTCCCAACGGGTTTCGTCATTAACCTGCACCAGATAGGATGCAGCTTCGACACGGAAAGGCAAACTGGCAGCGTGTGCAGCTGCCCAATACAGCATCAACACGCATCCGGCAATCATTTTGAATCCAAGTTGTGGCATGGATTTACTCAGAATTTAAACAGCCCCTTCAAACCCTTGGCGCCGTCCAGCAGCTTGTTGACCGGACTGTCCGTATCGCTATCTGTCTTCTTGTCGCTTGCGGCACCTTCGCTTTCATCCGCGTTTTTATCGTCGTGCCCCTTCCACTTGCCGAAACGCCTGCAGATCGGGCCATATCCGCTGTCCATCGCAGCCGTATAGCCGCGCCCCGCACAATGTTTATCGAACAACGGACGCGCTTCTTTTTCGCAGTATTGGGCCAGATCCTCATAATTCTTGCTGTCGAGTTGCTTGCGGCAGAATTCCCGGGTGGCTTTCTCGAATGGCAACCCGCATTCCTTGGTCAATTTGCGTGCATCCTTATTGCCTGCGATAGCCTTGTATTCATCCGTGTTGCCCAATCTCTTGGAAAGCCGGTCACACATTTGCGGCTTAAAATCTGTGCAAGAAGCCTGCGCGCAAATCTTTTTGCCGGCCGCATCCTTTGCCCAGGAGCAATCCGGCTTGAGAAATTGACCATAGCTGTTATCGTCCATCGCCTCTTTGCAGTTCTTTGCCAGCGCCTTTGCTTGATCTCCCTCCATTTTCTTGATCATGGCCTGCCCTGTTGCCTGGGGGCCTTCTGTTGCATAGTCGCAAGAACCGATCCGCTTGCCCTCATAAGCCATCGTCATGTCGCCGTCTTTGGAATGCATCTTCATCTTGCCGCTGGATGTGCCGTCACCATAAGTCATCTCACCGGTTCCGGTCATCGGCTCCTTTCCTTCGCACTTCATTTTCCAGGTTGATTTTTTTGCGGATGTCTTGACGTCGCTCATTACGCAATCGCTGTTCTTTTCCTTCGGAACCGCATTATTGGGGTCCTTTTCATGGCCCTTCTGGATACAGACCTTGCTGGTCTGACCCGGCATCGCAAAAGGCATACCGGCCATTTCCATTTTGGAGGAGACTTCCCACAACTCGTCGCTGCCGGCTGCCAGTGCAGTTGCAGAACTCGCCGCGCCCAACCACATCATGCCCAGGAAAATATTCTTCACGCCGCACTCCTCCTTGATATTTCTTATCTGGAAACTTGCTTAATAAACCCGCGCCTTGAGCGGGAATGAATCCACCGAGATCGGTTTCAACCGCACCGGTTTGTAATCCAGCCGGTGTCCCTCGCGGAAATACAGGCTGTGCTTGAGCCAGTTCACATCGTCGCGCTGCGGGAAATCATCGCGCGCATGCGCACCGCGGCTTTCCTGCCGCGCAGTCGCGGCGATCATCGTCGCCTGCGCGACTTCGATCAGGTTGTCCAGTTCCAGTGCCTCTATGCGCGCGGTGTTGAACACTTTGCTCTTGTCATTGATCCCGCTGTGGGCGACTCGCTCGGCGATCTGCTTGATCTGCGTGACGCCTTCGGCCAGCAACCCGGGAAAGCGGAACACGCCGCAATGCTTTTGCATGGTCTTGCGCATCGCATCACCCACCTCGGCGACGCGCTCACCGTTCTGTTGGTTTTCCAAACGTGCCAGCCTCGCCAGCGGACGCTCGGCGGCATCGCCGGGCAGGGGTTTCGGATGGGGGTCGCTTTTCAGGTCCTCGATGATCTGCCGCCCGGCTTCGCGTCCGAACACGATCAGGTCGAGCAAGGAGTTACAGCCCAGACGGTTCGCGCCATGCACCGACACGCAGGCGCACTCCCCCACCGCATACAGTCCATGCACCACTTCATCCGGACCGGTCTTGTAAGGTGCGACGACCTGTCCGTGATAGTTGGTCGGGATGCCGCCCATCATGTAGTGCGCGGTAGGCACCACCGGGATCGGGTCCCTGGCCGGGTCTACGTGCGCGAATTTCAGCGCGATCTCGCGGATGCCGGGCAAGCGCTGCCGGATCACGGCATCGCCGAGATGGTCCAGCTTGAGCATCACATGATCGCCGTACTTGCCGCAACCGCGCCCCTCGTTGATCTCTATCGTCATCGCGCGCGACACCACGTCACGGCTGGCCAGATCCTTGGCGTTCGGGGCGTATTTGGGCATGAAGCGCTCGCCATTCTTGTTCACCAGATAGCCGCCCTCGCCGCGCACCCCTTCGGTGATCAGCACTCCCGCGCCATACACGCCGGTCGGATGGAACTGGAAGAACTCCATGTCCTCCAGCGGGATGCCGGCGCGTGCCGCCATGCCGAGCCCATCGCCGGTATTGATATAGGCATTGGTGCTGGACTGGAAGATGCGTCCGGCCCCGCCGGTGGCGAACAGGGTGGCACGTGCCTGGAACATCATCACCTCGCCGGTCTCGATCTCCAGCGCGGTCACACCGAGCACGTCGCCGTCTTCATCCCTGATCAGATCCAGCGCCATCCACTCGATGAAAAAATGCGTATTGGCTTTCACGTTCTGCTGGTACAGCGTGTGCAGCAACGCATGGCCGGTGCGGTCGGCCGCCGCGCAAGCGCGATCCACAGGTGTCTTGCCATAATCCTGCATGTGTCCGCCGAATGGACGCTGATAGATCTTGCCGCTGTCCAGACGGTCGAACGGCATGCCGAAGTGTTCCAGCTCGTACACCACTTCCGGAGCGGCGCGGCACATGAACTCGATCGCATCCTGGTCACCCAGGTAGTCCGATCCTTTCACGGTGTCATACATATGCCAGTGCCAGTTGTCCTCTTTGACGTTGCCCAGCGAAGCAGCGATACCGCCCTGCGCCGCAACGGTATGTGAACGGGTCGGAAACACCTTGGACAGCACCGCCACCTTCAGCCCCGCCTGCGCCAGCTGCAACGCGGCGCGCATCCCGGAACCGCCCGCGCCGACCACCACCACATCAAACGTCCGTTTCGCAACTGCCATCACATTTCCTTAATCACAACTTCTAAACCGGACGAGCCGGAACCAACAAAAATATGCCTGCTCACTCCAACCCCTCCCAGCCTCCCCTTGTCAGGGGAGGAGACCGCCTGCTCCTCCCCTGGCAAGGGGAGGTCGGGAGGGGTTAGAAGCCCCACAGAATCTGCACCGCCCAGATCAGATAAAGCATCAAGGCCAGGATCACCAGTACATGGATCACCAGCCGCACACTGGCCGGCTTCACATAGTCCATCACGATATCGCGGACGCCTATCCACGCGTGATAGAACAGGCTCATCAGGAACAGCAGCGTGAAGCTGCGTACCAACAGGCTGGAATACAGCGCAGTCCAAACGTCGTAGTCCACTTGCGGCTTAAGCAACAGATAGCCTGCCAGAGCGATGCAGTACACCACCATCACCACCGCCGTGATACGCTGGATCAACCAGTCGCGCAGCCCGAAGTGCGCTCCGGTAACGACGCGATTCACCATAGTTTCATCCCCACCAGAACCGTCAGCGCCAGGCTGACTAACATCACCACCCAGCTGCTGTTGCGTGCTTGCGCAAGATTGCGCACCAGATGCAGATCGACCGCCAGATAGCGCAACCCGGCGCAAAAATGATGGATGAATGCCCACGACAAACCCAGCAACATCAACTTTGCCAGCGGATGCGCCAGTATCGTCATCAGCTCGGAATAGGTCTCGACGGAACGCAGGCTGTATTGCAGCATCCACAGCAGCAGAGGCAAAGCAAGGAACAGCGCCGCGCCGCTTACACGGTGCAGAATGGAGACAATACCGGGCAGCGGTAATTTGATGAGATGCAGGGCGAGATGCTTGGGGCGCTTTTTTATCATTGTCACGAACTCGCAGATGAATAGCTCAATCTTACACCCAGCGCGGCGATTTTTGGCCAGTCGTTTTGAAACTATCCGGCAGATTTCAAATTTTGGCCGGCCAGACCTTCCTCAGCCAGCACGTTTCTCTATTTCGCAAGTGCCGTAAGCATCAATGTCCCATCGCCCCGCCTCCAGCTTTGCCCGGACGAGTCAGCCAAACCACCGCGGTGAGCAAAAAGAACAGCGCCGCGCTGTACAGGAAGAACTGGTTGGTGGCGATCATGTAGCTCTGCGAGAAAACGGTATGGTCGAGCGAAGCGTAGGCTTGTTCCCTGCTCAATCCGGTCGATTGCAGCTTCTCCAGATAGAGCGTGCTGGCCGGGTTGTAGACGTTGATGTTCTCTATCATCTGAGCGCGGCTCAGCGAAGCCAGATGCTCCCATGCGGTGACGCTGATGGCCGTGCCGATCGCCGCACCCAGCGTGCGCAGGAAATTCGATAGCCCGGATGCGGCAGCCATGTTGTCCGGCGTGATGTTGGAAAGCATCAGCGCCTGCACCGGCAAAAAGAAACAGGCCATGCCTATGCCCTGCACCAGTCTCGGCGAAACGACATCCCAGAAGGTCACGTCCAGCGTCATGAAACTGTTCCACACCGAAACCGCGCCCATCACCGCGAAAGCAAACGTGGCGACCATGCGCAGGTTGATGCGTCCGATGTTGCGGCCGATGATCGGCGCGAGGATCAGCGTGAACACGCCGATCGGCGCGGTCGCCATGCCCGCCTGTGCGGCGGAATAGCCCATCACCAGTTGCAACCACAATGGGAACACCACCACCGTACCGAAATAGGTCATGAAGCCGACCGACCATAGGATCACGCCATAGCGAAAATTCACATCCCGCATCAGATGGACGTCCACGATGGGATGCTCGGTCATGATGCCCCACGCGATGAAGAAGGTGAGCGACACCAGCGCGACCAGACCCAGTGCGGTGATGTACGGCGAGGAGAACCAGTCGTGATCGTGGCCGATCTCCAGCATCAGTTGCAGGCAGCCGATGCCGAGCACCATCAGTGCGAGACCGATCTTGTCCAGCGGGATGCGCACGATCGCAGAATCGCGGTGGCGCATCAGCACCCAGATGGTGATGCCGCCGAACAGGCCGATCGGGATGTTGATCAGAAAGATCCACGACCAATGGTAGTTGTCGCTGATGTAGCCGCCCAGCAGCGGCCCGCAGATCGGCGCAAGGATCACCGTCATCGCCCAGATGCCCATCGCCGCACCGCGCTTCTCCGGCGGAAAACTGCGCACCAGCAATGTCTGCGACAGCGGCACCATCGGGCCGGACACAAAGCCCTGCAACAGGCGAAAGATCACCAGCATCGTGAGGTTCTGCGAGAACGCCGCCAGCGTGGACATGAACGTGAAAGCCAGCACCGAATAGACGAACAGCCGCGCCTCACCGACACGCTTGGACATCCAGCCGGTGAGCGGCACCGCAATCGCGGCGGCGACGGAATAGGCGCTGATGATCCAGGTGCCCTGACTGGAGGACACGCCGAGCGCACCGGCGATGGTCGGCACCGAGACGTTGGCGATGGTGATGTCCAGTATCTCCATGAAAGTGGAGAGCGCCGCAGCGATGGTCAGCATCAACAGCGCGGGTCCGTGCAGCACCGGCAGTGCGGCGAAAGGTGTCGCGCCAGATGGCGTACCAGATGTTGTAGCGGATGCGCTCACTTCAGGTTGGCGGCGATGATGGCATCGATGCGCGCTTGCGCTACATCATTGGTGGGCGCTTCGATGCTGTAAGTGGTGGCTTCCCGCACTGCACCGGGCGGACTGCCCTGCTGGCCCCCGGCATCGACTTCATGCAGATCGACCTCGGCACGCATCGAAAGGCCGATGCGCAGCGGATGTTCGGTCATGTCCCTGGGATCGAGCTCGATGCGCACCGGCACGCGCTGCACCACCTTGATCCAGTTGCCGGTTGCGTTCTGCGCCGGCAGCAGCGCGAACGCCCCGCCGGTGCCCGCACCGATGCCGACCACTTTGCCGGTGTAGGTCACGCTGCTGCCGTAAAGGTCGGAGACCAGTTTCACCGCCTGACCGATGCGCATCTTGCGCAACTGTCCTTCCTTGAAGTTCGCATCCACCCACAAATGATCCAGCGCGATCACCGCCATCAGCGGCGCACCCGGATTGACGCGCTGCCCCACCTGCACGCTGCGCTTGGCGACCTGCCCGTTGACCGGTGACAGCAGCGTACTGCGCTGCAATGCCAGCATCGCTTCGGACAGAGCGGCAGCGGCACGCATTACGTTGGGATGATTCCTCACGCTGGTGCCACCGGTCAGTGCGCTGCCCGAAGACAACTGCTCGCGCGCACCTTCCAATGCGGCGCGGGCAGCATTCACGTTGGCGGTGGCGTGACGCAATTCTTCCTGGGAGATGATGCCCTTCTCCGCCTGCTTCCTGCGTTGCGCGAGATCGTCCTCGGCGCGGGTCAGCTCGACCTGCCGTTGCGTCAGATTGGCATCGGATTGCTTGTGCGAGGTATAGAGCGTGCGCACCTCGCGCACCGTCTGGGCCAGTTGCGCTTCGGCCTGGGCCACCGCCACTCGCGCATCTGCGGGATCGAGGCTGATCAAAGGCTGACCGGCTTTCACCAGATCGGTATCGTCGGCATGGATCTTCATCACTGTGCCGGCGACCTGCGGCGTGATCTGCACCACATTGCCCTGCACATAGGCGTTGTCGGTCTCCTCGTAGAAACGCGAGACGAGCAGCCAGTAAAGCAGCACGCCGGAGCCAAGCACCAGAAAGATCCCGCCTATCCGCACCATCACGCGGCGGCGTTTGCCGGAATTGTCTTTGCCTGAATCTTTCTGAGGTTGTGTTGCCGGATTGATGTCACTCACGATGCGCTTTTCTCACGAAATTGCTTAAGCAAATACCCGAGAGAATCATATCACTTTGCCTGCGCATCAAACGCTGGCAGAATGACCTCATACCCACTCCCAAGGAGCACACCATGAAAGCACCCGTCCGCATCACGGTCACCGGCGCCGCCGGACAGATCGGCTACGCAACGCTGTTCCGCATCGCCAACGGCGACATGCTGGGACGCGAGCAGCCGATCATCCTGCAATTGCTGGATCTGCCGCAGGCGCAGCCGATGTTGCGCGGCGTGATGATGGAACTGGAGGATTGCGCTTTCCCGCTGTTGCAGCAGATCATCATCACCGACGATCCGAAAGTCGCTTTCAAGGATACCGAGGTCGCGATGCTGATCGGCGCCCGTCCGCGCAGCAAGGGCATGGAACGCAAGGATCTGATCGAAGCCAACGGCGCGATCTTCTCAGTGCAGGGCAAGCTGCTCAACGAATATGCCGCGCGCCACGTCAAGGTGCTGGTGGTGGGCAACCCGGCAAATACCAACGCGCTGATCGCGATGAAGAACGCCCCCGATCTCGACCCGCGCAATTTCACCGCGATGATGCGCCTGGACCACAACCGCGCGATCTCGCAAGTCGCGATCAAACTGTTCCAGCCGATCCGCGACATCAAGAAGATGATCATCTGGGGCAACCACTCCGGCACCCAGTATCCCGATCTCGACCACGCCGAGATCCGCGGCCGTCTGGTGCGCGATATCCTGCCCGACCAGGACTGGGTGGAACGCGAATTCATCCCCACCGTGCAAAAGCGCGGCGCGGCGGTCATTGAAGCACGCGGCTTGTCCAGTGCCGCGAGCGCCGGTAATGCAGCAGTCTCGCATATCCACGACTGGATGCTCAGTTCGCACCACAACGACTGGGTGACCATGAGTGTGCCCTCCGACGGCAGTTACGGCATCCCGGAAGGCGTGCTATACGGCTTCCCGGTCACCTGCAAACACGGCCATTACCAGATCGTGCAGGGACTGACCATCAGCGAATTGGGGCACAAGCACATGCAGGAAAGCTATAAAGAACTGGTCGAGGAACGCGACCATGTAAGGCAGTTGCTGGGATAGTATCTCGCGCATCGTAAAGTGGCGGCGAGCATGGACTCGCCGCAAACTGCTATCTGACAGCAGATATTCTCTGCGTAAACATTCAAGCCGAGCGGCTCAATGATTACGCGGATCGACTTAAGGCTTCCCTGCGCCGCCCGGACCCATGCCACCTCCCGGACCCATACCACCTCCCGGACCCATGCCGCCCCCCGGACCCATGCCGCCACCCCTGGCAGGCGGAGTGTCTGGAATGGTCACGCCACGTTCCTTGGCACGCGCCTTCATTCGCTCATGATGTTCCGCACGGATCTTATCCCGTTCCTGCCCGGTTTTAGCGGATTGCATTTTGGAACGGTGCTGGCTGCGCTCTTGTTCTGTCATCAGTTGGCTACCGTATATCTGATCTTGGGCTTTGGTTTTGTCTTGAGTTTGAGCCTTGGTTTGATCTTTATCTTTTGTACGCGTTTGATCCTGATCGGCAGCCAGAGCAAAGCCGATACCGCCCACCAAGACGCCAGCCAATGCAGTCATCATCAAAGTTTTTTTAAACATGATCATCTCCTGTAAACGAGGTTGTTGAAATATTTCGGTGCGGCCAAAACAACCTCTTCTTTGGTGGCACTTAAAATTTTTCTTCCGATCAAACAACAGAAAGTTGAATTCAGCTTTTCTTTGTCTGCCGTTTGAATTTTATGCTGCGAAGGATAGCTGATTCAATAATATTTGTATGTGACATAAATCACATTTCCAAACACGAATAGCGGGTCAATCAGACTATGCAACTTCGCACCTGAGGTCCGCACAATTAGCCGGGCTGAAAATAGTCTTCTCCACAGCCTGTGTACTCACACTTCAGCCCATGTGTATAGTATGCTCAAAGCAGCACCCGATAGTATTTTACCCCTTGATTTTGCCCGGCCAGCCCTCATCTAGCACCCATTGCATGAATGGAGGTTGTTATGTCTACCGTCCGCCCGCCTGCCGTCGCAGGCATGTTCTATCCCGCCGAACCCCGGCAGCTTGCACATGACGTGCAGCTGTTCCTGGCCCAAGCACGCACTAATACTCCGCGCCCGTTCGATCTGGCTCCCAAGGCGCTGATCGCACCGCACGCCGGTTACATCTACTCAGGCGCGATCGCAGCCACCGCTTATGCCACATTGCGCCCGCACGCGGCACGCATCCGTCGCGTGGTGCTGCTCGGCCCGACCCATCGCGTCGCAGTTCGCGGTCTGGCGCTACCGGGTGCGGATGCGTTCGACACGCCGCTGGGACGGGTGATGCTGGACACGGCTGCGGCATCTTCGATTGCCCATCTGCCTCAGGTCACTGTCAGCGCCCAGGCTCACGCATTGGAACATTCGCTGGAAGTGCAGCTGCCGTTCCTGCAAAGTGTTCTGTCCGATTTCACGCTGTTGCCGCTGGCGGTCGGCATGGCCACCGCCGAGGAAGTCGCCGAAGTGCTGGAAGCTGTTTGGGGCGGCGAGGAGACGCTGATCGTGATCAGCTCGGATCTTTCGCACTACCTGCCCTATGCCACTGCACAACAGGTGGATAACCAGACCGCGCAATCCATCCTTGAACTGCGCCAGCCCATCTCCCATGACCAGGCCTGCGGCGGAACGCCGGTCAACGGCCTGATCCTTGCAGCGCAGCGCCACCACCTGACGCCGCACCTGCTCGACCTGCGCAACTCCGGCGACACCGCCGGAACGCGCGACCAGGTGGTGGGTTACGCATCCTTCGCTTTCACCGAGGAGGAAAGTCATGACAAATGAAAAAGGAGCGATTCTGCTGCCGATCGCGCGTGCTGCGATCTCTCGGGCACTGAACGTGCCCCATGCGGCGGATGAAACCCCATCTTGGCTGGCAGAACATGGCGCATGCTTCGTCACGCTGACGCAATCGGGCGAATTGCGCGGCTGCATCGGCTCGCTGCAGGCACACCGGCCATTGCTTGCCGATGTCAAAAGCAATGCCGTGTCCGCCGCGCTGCGCGATCCGCGCTTCATGCCGTTGAACGTCGAGGAACTCGACATCACCGCGATCGAGATCTCGCTGCTCTCGCCGTCACAGCAGATGCAGGTTCGCGACGAGGCCGATGCGCTGGCACAGATGCGCCCCGGCGTGGACGGCATCATTTTTGAGTACGGCAGATATCGCAGCACCTTTTTGCCGCAGGTCTGGGAAGACCTCGCGCAGCCCCGCCAGTTTCTCGGGATGCTCAGACGCAAAGCAGGGTTACCCGAAGATTTCTGGGCCGAGGGCGTGCAACTATCGCGCTATACCGTGACCAAATGGAGCGAGAAGGAACACCAACATGGATGAACCTATCAGCTTGGCGGAACGCTACCCCGCCAAATATTGGCACAAGCTGGATGACGGGCGCATCCAGTGCGACCTGTGTCCGCGCGACTGCAAGCTCCACGATGGCCAGCGCGGCGCATGTTTCGTGCGCGGACGCGTCGGCGATGCGATGGTGCTCACCACCTACGGCCGATCTTCGGGCTTCTGCGTCGATCCGATCGAGAAAAAACCGCTCAATCATTTTTATCCGGGCAGCAGCGTATTGTCGTTCGGCACCGCAGGCTGCAACCTCGCCTGCAAATTCTGCCAGAACTGGGACATCTCCAAATCGCGCAGCTTCGACAAGCTCGCCGACCAGGCCACCCCTGACGCCATCGCGCGCAGCGCGGAAAAACTGGGCTGCAAGAGCGTCGCCTTCACCTACAACGACCCGGTGATCTTCGCCGAATACGCGATGGACGTCGCCGATGCCTGTCACGAGCGCGGCATCAAGACCGTGGCGGTCACAGCCGGCTATATGCACGATCAGCCGCGTCGCGATTTCTACGCCAAAATGGACGCCGCCAACGTCGACCTGAAAGCGTTCACCGACGAGTTCTACATCAAGCAGACCGGCTCGCACCTGCAACCGGTACTGGACACGCTAACCTATATCCATCACGAAACAGATTGCTGGCTGGAGATCACCACGTTGCTGATTCCCGGCCTCAACGATTCGGACGAAGAACTCGCCAAAATGAGTGCATGGATCGTCAAGGAACTCGGCCCGGATGTGCCGCTGCATTTCAGCGCATTCCATCCGGACTACAAGATGACCGGCATTCCCGCGACACCGCCCGCGACCCTGGTCAAGGCGCGACAGATCGCCATCGCCGCGGGACTTCACTACGTCTACACCGGCAACGTGCATAACATCGAGGGCGACACCACGAACTGCCCGTCATGCGGCAGCGCGCTGATCGTGCGCGACTGGTATGAGATCAATCAATACCGTTTGACACCGGACGGTCACTGCCCGGATTGCAACACGAAAATATCCGGACGCTTTGAACAATTCGTCAAGGCATTCGGGGCGCCGACGAGCTGAGTCAAATGGCGACCTCCTTCGACCTGAT
>JBDTPM010000269.1:0-3365 GCA_039932695.1 Gallionella sp.
GGCAGATCCGGGCGTTTATCCGTGCTGCTCGAATCGAGCGTCAAAACAATCAAACCTTCCACTGTTCTGCTCGACCAAAAAGGCACCGCGATCGAACTTCCCAACCATGCGGTCATCGTCTGCGCAGGGGGAATATTGCCCACGCCACTCCTCAAGGAGATCGGAATTGAAGTGGAAACCCACCACGGTAGTCACTAACCAGCTTCTGCCTGACTTCCGGTCAGCGCACGCAGTCCACATAATAGTGCGTCTCGCCATCCACATCTTCAGCGACGAGACCGTGTATGTCGGTCTCGAAACCGGGTAGTTTCTGGTTGAAGTCGCGCGCAAATTTGAGATAGTCCACGATGGTCTTGTTGAATATCTCGCCCGGAATCAGCAGCGGGATGCCCGGCGGATAGGGCGTCAGCAGCACGGCGGTGATGCGTCCTTCGAGCTGGTCGATCTCGACGCGATCGATCTCGTCGTGTGCCATTTTGGCGAAAGCATCTGACGGCTTCATCGCCGGTTGCATGTCGGACAGATACATCTCGGTGGTCATGCGCGCCACGTTGTGAGTCTTGTAGGCGTCGTGGATCTGCTGGCACAGTTCGTGCAGACCGACACGCTCATACTGAGGATATTTGGCGGCGAACTCCGGCAGGATGCGCCAGATAGGGGCGTTCTTGTCGTAGTCGTCCTTGAATTGCTGCAATGCGGTAAGCAAAGTGTTCCAGCGTCCCTTGGTGATGCCTATCGTGAACATGATGAAAAACGAATACAGACCACACTTCTCGACGATCACGCCGTGCTCGGACAGGTACTTCGTGACCATCGAGGCCGGGATGCCGGTGTCGGCGAAATCACCATCCACGTCCAGGCCGGGGGTGATGATGGTCGCTTTGATCGGGTCGAGCATATTGAAGCCTTCGGCGAGGTTGCCGAAACCGTGCCATTTATCGGACGCCTTCAACACCCAGTCTTCACGAGAACCGATGCCTTCTTCGGCAAGGCTATCCGGCCCCCAAACCTTGAACCACCAGTCCTTGCCGAACTCGTCGTCCACCTTGCGCATCGCGCGCCGGAAATCCAGAGCTTCGGCGATTGACTCTTCCACCAGCGCGGTGCCGCCGGGCGGTTCCATCATCGCAGCGGCTACGTCGCACGAGGCGATGATCGCGTATTGCGGGCTGGTCGAGGTGTGCATCAGATAGGCTTCGTTGAATGTGTGGCTGTTGAGTTTGCGGGTCTGCGATTCGCGCACCAATATCTGTGAAGCCTGCGACAAGCCGGCCAGCAGCTTGTGAGTGGACTGCGTGGCGAAGATCATCGACTCCTTGGCGCGCGGACGATATTTTCCGATCGCGTGCATGTCCTTGTAGAACTCATGGAACGCAGCGTGCGGCAGCCACGCCTCGTCGAAATGCAAGGTATCGATATGCCCGTCCAGCATCGCTTTCAGCATTTCCACGTTGTAAACGATGCCGTCGTAGGTGCTCTGCGTGATGGTCAGGATGCGCGGCTTTTTGGTCTTGTCCTTGATGAACGGGTTGGCGTCGATCTTCTTCTGGATGTTGGCCGGCTCGAACTCGGACTTCGCGATCGGGCCGATGATGCCGTAATGATTGCGCGTCGGGGTCAGGAACACCGGCACCGCGCCGGTCATCATGATCGCGTGCAGGATGGACTTGTGACAGTTGCGATCGACCACCACGATATCGTCCGGCGCGACCGTGGAATGCCAGACGATCTTGTTGGGGGTAGAGGTACCGTTGGTGACGAAGAACAGATGATCGGCATTGAAGATACGCGCCGCGTTGCGCTCCGACGCCGCCACCGGCCCGGTGTGATCGAGCAACTGGCCGAGTTCATCCACAGCGTTGCACACGTCGGCACGCAGCATGTTCTCGCCGAAGAACTGGTGGAACATCTGCCCCACCGGCGATTTCAGGAATGCGACGCCGCCCGAATGCCCCGGACAGTGCCATGAGTAGGAACCATCCTGCGCGTAGTGCAGCAACGCACGGAAGAACGGCGGTGCCAGCGAATCAAGGTAGGACTTCGCCTCGCGGATGATGTGACGCGCGACGAACTCCGGCGTGTCTTCGTGCATGTGAATGAAGCCGTGCAATTCGCGCAGGATGTCGTTGGGGATGTGCCGCGAAGTGCGCGTCTCGCCATACAGGTAGATCGGGATGTCGGCGTTCTTGAACCGGATCTCCTGGACGAAGGCGCGCAGACTTTTCAGCGCGACCTCGGTTTCCTCCTTGCTGCCCGCACCGAATTCCTCATCGTCGATCGACAGCAAAAATGCAGAGGCGCGGCTCTGCTGCTGCGCGAAAGAAGTCAGATCGCCATAGCTGGTGACGCCGAGGATTTCCATCCCTTCTTTTTCTATGGCCTCGGCCAAGGCGCGTATTCCCAACCCGCTGGCATTCTCAGAACGGAAGTCTTCATCGATGATGATAATAGGAAAACGAAACTTCATGCCGGACTCCTCAAAAACGGGCAATGCAAACTTGATTGTCGCAGACTTGCCATGTGATGGTGAAGGTGGGGTTTCAGTGCAGGCTCATATTGGCCGTAGGCCAATGTGATGCCGGAGCTAAAACGGAATTTCATTGCCTACCTCCAGTGGAGATTAAGAATTGGCGCGGATTGTCGCAGATTTCAGCAGTGGTGTGAAAAAGGATTTGCCGGTCAGGAACAGCAATCCCAAGGACGCTTGAATCACATCTTGGGCAGCGTCACGCCAACCTGTCCCTGATATTTGCCGCCACGGTCTTTATAGGACGTCTCGCAAACTTCGTCGCTTTCAAAGAACAGCACCTGCGCGACCCCTTCGTTAGCGTATATCTTGGCGGGCAACGGCGTGGTATTGGAGAATTCCAGCGTGACGTAACCCTCCCACTCGGGCTCGAACGGCGTGACATTGACGATGATGCCGCAGCGCGCATAAGTGGACTTGCCCAGACAGATGGTCAGCACACTGCGCGGAATGCGGAAGTATTCCACGGTACGCGCCAGCGCAAATGAATTGGGCGGGATGATGCAGAAATCGGCAGTGACCTCGACGAAGGAATTCGGATCGAAATTCTTCGGATCGACGATGGTGCTGTTGATGTTGGTGAACAGCTTGAATTCATTGGAACAGCGTATGTCGTAGCCATAGCTGGAGGTGCCGTAGGACACGATGCGCTTGCCGTCCTTCTCCTTCACCTGGTTCGGCTCGAACGGTTCGATCATTTTGTACTGCTCCGCCATGCGGCGTATCCATTTGTCTGACTTGATGCTCATTGCTATTTCCTCTAAAAAATCGGTGCGCCACTCTTTTGCAAGGGCGCGATTTTAACCAATTCGCCGCTGTCGCGCGCGATTTGCTAAAA
>JBDTPM010000270.1:0-4805 GCA_039932695.1 Gallionella sp.
GCTGGACGAACTGCAGGCCGCGATCGACAGCGGCATCGGCTACCCCTGCATCGTCAAGCCGGTGATGAGCAGTTCCGGCAAGGGCCAGAGCAAGATCGACGGGCCGGCCGATGTGCAAACCGCCTGGGACTACGCGATGGCCGGCGGTCGCGTCGGCCCCGGCCGCGTCATCGTTGAGGGCTTCATCGACTTCGACTACGAGATCACCCAGCTGACGGTGCGTGCGCTGGGTGCGGACGGCCAGGTCGAGACCCATTTCTGCGAACCGATCGGCCATGTGCAGGTGGGCGGCGACTATGTGGAGAGCTGGCAGCCCCATGCCATGCAGCCGCAGGCGCTGCAGCGGGCGCGCGAGGTGTGCAAGGCGGTGACCGACAACCTGGGTGGCCAGGGCCTGTTCGGCGTCGAGCTGTTCGTCAAGGGCGATCAGGTGTGGTTCAGCGAAGTCAGCCCGCGCCCGCACGACACCGGCATGGTGACGATGAGCTCGCAGGTGCAAAACGAATTCGAATTGCACGCGCGTGCGATACTCGGCCTGCCGGTGGATGTGTCGTTGCGCGAGCCGGGCGCGAGTGCGGTGATCTACGGTCAGCTGGAGGCAAAGGGCATCGCTTTCAGCGGCGTGGATGATGCGTTGCGCGTGCCGCAGTCCGACATCCGTTTATTCGGCAAACCCGAATCCTTCACGCGCCGCCGCATGGGCGTTGCATTGGCTACCGGGAAAGATACCGATGAGGCAAGGGCGAGAGCCAAGCTCGCGGCAAGCAAAGTCAAACCGGTCAAGCCGTAGGGCGGAAGCTCCCTTGTGGGGCGTTCCGCCGAACGCGAAGCGGTTCCGTCCAGCCGATGCATGGGGGTTTTTGGCGGAACGCCCCACAAGGGGGCTTCCGCCCTACGAAAGATTTTGAATGCGGTGCATTCATCCGTATACGTCCAGGAGGAAAAGATGCCTGACTACCGTCGTTATCGCGTGCCGGGCGGCACCTATTTCTTTACCATCAACCTGCTGGATCGTAGTCTGGACTTGCTCACCTGGCACATTGAGGCATTGCGCGAATCGGTGCGCCGCACCCGCTTCGAACGCCCATTCCACATTGATGCATGGGTGGTGCTTCCAGAACATATCCATTGCGTGATTACCTTGCCGCCGGGTGACGACGATTTTTCCAATCGCATCAAGGCGATCAAGATACGTTTTGTGCGCGCATTGGAGCCTGACGAATGGCGTTCACCCGTGCGTGCGGCGAAAGGAGAACGCGGAATCTGGCAGCGTCGTTTTTGGGAACATGCCATCCGTGATGATGATGATTACGCCCGGCATCTGGATTACGTTCACTTCAACCCGGTCAAGCACGGACACGTAACCTCGATCGCGCAATGGCCGTATTCCGCGTTTCATCAATACGTGAAAGCAGGCGTGTATCCTATGGATTGGGGCGGCGGAGAAATTGATGACGTTGCCGCTGGCGAGCGGTGTTAGGTAGGGCGGAAGCCTCGCAGAGGCGTTCCGCCGCATGGGAAGCCCCCTTGTGGGGCGTTCCGCCGCAGATCAAAAGTATTGCATCATCATCGAAAAACCATGCGGCGGAACCGCGTTGCGTTCGGCGGAACCGCGTTGCGTTCCGCCCTACATCGGCTACACTGGCTATCCCTGACATTTAGTCAAACCGTATGGTTGCGGCAGGAAAACTGTCGTAGAATAAACCTTGTCCTTCAGCGAATAGGTCTGCATTATGTGTCGACTCATCCTTTTGCTATGTTTGATGATCGCTCCGCATATCGCGAGCGCCTCCGACGCAGTCGTGGCGGGTACAGTGATCCGTCTTCAGGGGGCCGCATTCGCGAATCACAGCGACTCATCCGACAATCTTCATAAAGGCAGGCCGGTACTGGTTGGCGATCATATCGTCACCGGACATGATTCACGCGTATTGTTAAAGATGGTGGACGGCGCGATGTTGACGCTGGGCGCTGACACCGAGTTCGTCATCAGCGACTATCACTTCTCGAAAAAGGCACAGCAAGGCTCTGCCACCCTGAAGCTGGTCAAGGGCGTTTTCCGCGCCGTGACCGGTGCGATCGGCAAGCTCAAGGGGCGTGACTTCAAGGTCAAGACATCGTTGGCTACTATAGGCATACGCGGCACAGACTTCTGGGGCGGATTTTATTTTTCGCAGGGGCTGGACGTCGCATTGCTGGATGGCAAAGGCATCTACGTTGAGAACGCCGCCGGACGCGTCGAGGTCACTTCCATCGGTGACGGTACCACGATCAACAGCGCAACCGAACCGCCCACCGCACCGAAACACTGGGGCGACAAAAAATTGAATGCCGCCAAACAATCCGTCGCTTTGAAAATGGATGCGCAACCTTAAGTTGAGCGCGATTAGTGGGGCGGAAGCCCCCGCAAGGGGGACGCCATGATTGTAAGGTCTAATACCAAAGGCAGGCAATCCACTACGCAACAAGTTGCGTGTGGAGTTGACACAGCCCCAACAACCACGCAGCCCCAAAGGGGCGTTCCGCCACAGATCAAAAGTATTTCATCACCATCAAAAATCCATGCGGCGGAACCGCGTTGCGTTCCGCCCAACGCGGGCAGGCGAACGGTTGTCAAGAGGTAGGGCGGAAGCCCCCTTGTGGGGCGTTCCGCCACAGATCAGAAATATTTCATCCTCATCGAAAAACCATGCGACGGAACTGCGTTGCGTTCTGCCCTACACGGGCTGAATCAACGTTCCGCTACCAGACTCAGTCATCCCAATTCGGATAATTCGGGATAGCCACCGTGTCATTATCGTACACACCCTTTTCAGCTTGAGTGTGGCACTTGTCACAGAAGCTCAGCGACTTCACGTCCTTGTTGCCCTTGATCATCTTCTCCGGGATATCATGATGCTTGCGTTCGATATAGCGCAGTTCGGTGATCCGTAGCGGCGCGGGGCCTTTGGCAGTGGCGGCTGCGATCTTGCGCGAACGCTTGTACCAGGATTTGTCCGCGGCATTCTCCACCGCGTAATCACGGATGATCTGCAGTGTGTCCTTGTCGATCTCGGCGTTGTCGCCAAAGTGGTCGCGCAACGCTTCGGCGTTCAGCAATTTTTCCCAGGATCCTGCCGGCAATAGCCCCGGCTGGTAGGCAAAGTGACAATCCTTGCATTCGTCCTGATACTGCTTGTTGGTGACCGGCTTCACCTCTTTGGTGCGGCCAAAATAAATCAGCCAGGACACAAAGTTCTCTTCTGCGTCGGCATGAGTGGAGGTAGCCAGCAGTGCGCCAGCCAGCAAAGCGACGACTTTCAATTTGTTTCGCATCTTCCCACCCCGTTACCAAGTTATCTTTATAGCAACTGCCATCGCCACGCCGCCCAACTCGGCGATACCGGCATGGCTGGTCGGTACGGCAGATGTTGCCGACTTGTGCACTGCGTATAACATAAGCAGCGCACCTGCGGCGCCCAGCATCGCATGCTGGTTATCCGGATCGGACAGACCGTCCTCAAGATGGAAATCATCCCAGTGATACAGCAACCCAGTGGTCACCGTGGCGGCGGCCATCGCAGCGGTTGCCCGAGCCAGGCTGGTGTGGGTGGTGCCGGAGGTCTGTCGCGGCGGTGAAACAGCCGGGCAGTTGTTTTCACAATCCTCATCAGGTGCGGATAGCGCCGTCAATCCGACCAACAGCACGGTTCCGATCCCCAGATATTTGTGGGCATTGCTGCGGGTGAACAGCGGCGGTTCAAATTCGGCTGCTACAGCCACCGGCATCGCGACCTTATCCTTGGCGGCATCACTCTCATTCAACGCCAGCAGGTAAGAGCGGGAGCCGATGAATTGTGAGTCCTTGGTATAGATACCGGAGGCAGATGGCAATTGAAGATTCAGCGCCGCTTCGTCTGCCTGCGCCGTGCTTGCCAGTGCGGCCATGCAGATTCCGGCGATGATATTGTTAAACAACATGTTGTGTTTCATCCATCGCTCCCGGGAATGACTGTTCGTATTCGATACCACTTTTTGAGTTGATGTACATTCATTTATGGAAAGTGAGCCGGTAGGAGAGCATGTCACCCTTTTCCTGCGGTGTGCAGACCCGATCCAGCACATCGTTGCAATTGCGTTTGAACCATTTCTCGATATTTTTCATGTCGGTGAGCCGTTCGGCATTTGCCGACGGTGCAAGCGGCTTGATCGGTTTGTCGGTTTTGGCATGTTTGCCCTGCGCGGCGGGATTGTCGGTATGACAGGTAGAGCAGCTCTAGTCGCCGCCATGCTTGTTCTTGTAGAAAGTTTCACCGCGTGCGGCCGAGAATCCCTGAAAACCCGGAGTTGCCGAAGCACTGTTCTTTATCGTGGCCAACACTTCTTCGGGTGTTTCCGCGTAAGCCGATGGCGCAAGGAAGCCAGTGACCGCAGTTAATATCAGACATGATGCTGCAAGCAAGCGTACCATCGATGGCTCCACCTTAAAATTGACTGAGGTAGAGAGGTCCGCAGGACAATAGTTCAATTTGAAAAAAGATCCGAACCCGATGCAGGTGAACTAAAGAGATGTTTTTAGGCGTTTGCGGGTCGACGCGCGTTGTATTGCGGGGGCCCGGATAATTAAGTGTTTGATCTTATATTCAAGCAAGCCTGCACAGATCAACGGGTCAGGGCAAGTGAATCTGTTCCGGAAGATGCTTGACACGCGACAGTACTGATGCAAATTCCAGTGAACATTACGCCATTCACAATGGCATTTAATATATCGTTTTGGCCAGGTTCAGGATTTGGTTTAATATTGACGCTGACATCGGCATAATATG
>JBDTPM010000271.1:0-10396 GCA_039932695.1 Gallionella sp.
TTGACGCCTTTGGCTTCGGCACCGCTCAAGGCGAGCACCAGATCGTATGCGCTGCTGTAGTGCTGTGCAGCCGGCAGACCGACCGGATTGGCGAAGTGCGTGTTGTTCATGCCCAGCCGTTTCGCTTCCTTGTTCATCAGCTCGACAAAGCCCGCCTCGCTGCCGGCGATATTGACTGCCAGTGTGATGGCCGCATCGTTTCCGGATTGAACGATCAAGCCGTGCAACAGTTCATTCACGGTCACGGATTGTCCGGCTTTGAGCAGCATGCGCGATTCGCCGCTGATGTTGCGTGCAGCGGCAGCGGGAACACTCAGCTTTTGCTCCAGTTCAAGCGTGCCGTGCTTCAGCGCATCAAAGGCCAGGTAAGCCGTCATCAGCTTGGTCAACGATGCAGGCTCCATGCGCGCATCCCCGTTCTGGTTCACCAATACCTGATTGCTGGTGTAGTCGTATAACACGTAAGACTTGGCTGCCAGGATGGGTGCGGCGGATGTCTGTGGTGCAGGCGCGGGAGGCGTTAGCGCATGGCTGGCCAAGGGCAACAGCAGGGTGAAGAGCAAGAATATTGATTTCATGGCAGGTAGGTTTTTTAAAAGTAAGCGATTATATTCCTTGCGCGTTGCGGAACGATAATTCAACACGGTCGCCGGTATCGCGGTCAGACAATAAAGATTGGTCAGGGCCGGTTTGAGCCTGGTGCGGGCACTCTCGCCAACCATAGCAGGTTTCCTTGATTTCTCTGTTGGTGGTATTTCCGGGAGTGGTTCCCGCAAGGCGGCAAACTATACGAGAGAATCGGAATATGCGCGGCATTATATTATTTCTGACCCGTAGGTGGTTTGCCAAGTTTGCGTTGCAGGGTGCGGCGGTGCATGTTGAGCGCACGGGCGGTGGCTGAAATGTTGTCGTCATGCTCGTGCAGTACACGCTGGATGTGGTCCCATTCCAGGTCTCCGATCTGGGTCGGTTGCACATTGAGCGGCGTATTTTCACCTGGGGTGTGGCTGAATGCCGCAACGATCTGGTCGGCATTGGCCGGCTTGGAGAGATATTGCGTCGCACCCAGCTTGATGGCCTCGACCGCAGTGGTGATGCTGGCGTAGCCGGTCAGCACCACGATGCGCGTGTGCTGGTCGAGTTCGTGCAGTCTCTTGACCAGCACCAATCCCGTTGCGCCGCTCATTTTCAGATCGACCACAGCGAATTCGGGAGGGTTTGCTTCAGCCAGCGGAACGGCCTGCTCCACGCTGTGCGCAACGCTGACGCAGAAGCCGCGCTTTTCCAGCGCGGCCTTCAACACCTTGCAGAAGGTGATGTCGTCATCGACCAATAGCAGCGAGGCAGCTTCTTCACAATGCTGATTCATGCTCCGCTCCGGGCGATCGGCAGCGTCAGCAACGTGGTCGCGCCGCCCTCTTTGCGGTTGAACAGTCGCACCGAGCCGCCCATGCGCTCAATCGTTGCATTGGCGAGCAGCAAGCCCAATCCGTGCCCTCCTGTTTTGGTGGTGAAAAATGCCGACCCGGCTTTAGTCGCAGCTTCATCACTCAGGCCTTTGCCATGATCGCGTATCTCCAGCTTGAAGTTGGAGCTATCCCATCCGGTATGTATCTCGATAGGCTGCGGACTGGCATCCGCAGCGTTATTCAGAAGATTCATCAGCGCGGCGCGCAATGTCGCATCCACACTGATGAACGGAGCGGGAACCCCTCCCGGCCTCCCCTTGTCATAACCAGCGACTTGGCTGTCGTCCTTTGATAGCCTAGTCGAATGGCTAGTTGTTCCATCAGGGGAGGAGTAGTGATATTGCGCGGTGGGGCGCAGCAACTGCCACTCATCCAGCACCTCCGCCACCAGACTATCAGCCCGTTGCAGCGAGGCGGCGCCGATGCCCTGGGCGTTCGCCATGATCTTGTCGAGGATGCGTTTGCAGCCGCGCACTTGTTCGTCGAGGATGGACAACTCATCCAGCCAACCGGGCCGGTCAGCGGTATCGCGCTTCAGTTCGCCGATCACCACCGCCATAGTGGACAGCGGCGTGCCCATCTCATGCGCTGCGCCGGCAGCCTGGGTGCCCAGTGCGACGATACGCTCGTTGCGCAGGATCTCCTCGCGCACGCGTGCCAGCATCTCATCGCGGTTGCGCACCGCCTGCGCCATCTGCACCACGAAATAAGCCACCACCACCGCGCTGATGACGAAGCCCAGCCACATGCCCATCACATGGATGTTGAAGGCATCGTCCCCATGCTGGTGGATATGCGGCAGCGGGATGTAATAGACCATCAACAGGCTATAGCAGGCGGCAGTCAATGCAGCCATGCCCCAGGTGTATCTGCCAGGCAGCGTCGCAGCGGCGATCACCAGCGGCAGCAGATAGAGTGAAATAAACGGATTGGTCGAGCCGCCGCCGTAATACAACAAAATGCTGAGCGCCAATACGTCCGTGCACAATTGGACAAACAACTCGGAATTGGAAACCGGTTTATGACTACGCAAACGCAGCCAGCTGAACAGATTGAGGGAAGCGAGCGTGGCGATGGTCAGCAACATCGGCGTCCAGTCCAGATCCATCTCCAGGAATTTCCATACGGTCGCAAGCGTCAGCAGTTGCGCCGCGATCGCCGCGCTGCGCAACGCGACCAGGCGGCGCAACTGGCCATGTCCGGGGAGAGAGGAAAGTATCGTGCTGTGCATCAGACTATTGTAATCGGGGATGCGGCAATGAGGGTGCGACAATTTGTCGCGCGGCAATATGCCGCATTCTCACCGTTGCATGTTCTCTCTAGAATCGCACCACCAAATTAATGCATCCGGGGAGTAAGCGTGAGAACAGGCAATAATTATATTTGCTGCTTTGCAATGAGTTTGCTGACTGTCGCCCTTGGTCAAACAGTGTATGCGGCGGACGATACCCAGATGCTGGATGAGGTGGTGGTGAGCGGTTCGCGCACCTCCGAAAAATTATCGGAGACGCCGGTGTCCATCGGTGTGGTGGATGACAAGGCGCTGAAGCGCGACAAGCCGAAGACCATGGGCGATGTGATCAACCGCATTGCCGGGGTGACCTGGGTCGATCTCGGCAACGAGCAACACATGATGGGCATACGCCAGCCGAACAGCACCAATGCGGTGTATCAATATCTGGAAGACGGCATTCCCATCCGTCCCCTGGGTGTGTTCAACCACAACTCGCTGAACGAGCTCAATCTTGCCGGTGCGGAACATGTCGAGGTCATCAAGGGGGCGGCGTCCTCGCTGTATGGCAGCAATGCGATAGGCGGTGCGGTGAACTTCATCACCGAACGCCCGTCGCAGACGCCTTACGTCAGCGTGGGGGTGCGCCGCGACAACGTCAACGGGTTTGACCGCATAGACACCGGGGCGAGCGATAGCTGGGGCGATTTCGGTTTGCGTTTCTCGCAATACAGTTCGCGCCGCTCGCGCGACAACTGGCAGCAATACAGCAATGGCAGCAAGGATTCATTCACACTGCGCGGCGATTACGCCCTGAGCGGCACGTCCCTGATACATGCGACGGTGTCGTACAACGATCTGGATTCGGCGACACCGGGCAGCCTGGATCCGGTCGATTATCACAGCAACTCGGGAAAGAGCTACCAGACCTTCAGCTGGCGCAAGGACAAGGCCACGCGCGTGAATGTGCAGTGGGAAGGCGAGACCACGCATGACGGTTTGACCACGGCGACGCTGTTCAGCCGTCAGGACGATCATGGCCAGTTGCCCAACTATACGATTTCCGCCTGCGCTATCAGCGCGACTTGCCTCACCGGTTACCACGGCACCATCAACAACAACGGCGTGAAGTCCTTGGGCATCGACATGAAGCACCAGCAGGAATTGGCCTGGCTGTCTTCGCGCCTGATTGCAGGGCTGTATTACGACCAGAGTCCCAACAGTTACTGGAGCAACAACCTGGATGTCACCAGGGACGCGGCAACCAGGGTTTATACCGGCCAAGTCGCCAGTACGACGTATCTGACCGGGACGCGCGATTACAAGGCCGACATCAAGAACACGGCGCTGTTCGTGCAATGGGAATCGTCGCCGCTTGACAAGACGCGCCTGGTGGTGGGTGGGCGCAGCGACAACATCAACTACGACTTCACCAACAACCTGACGCCGAGCGCCAATTTCGGCGCACCCAACGAGTCGCGCAGCTATACGCACTTCAGCCCCAAGGTTGGCGCCACTTACTCACTGAGCAATCGGGCAAGCATGTATGCAAACGTCAGCGAAGGCTTCAGGCCGCCGGAAGTGAGCGAGTTGTACAGCAAGTCCGCCGTTCCGGATCTTGAGCCTTCCACCTATGACAATCTGGAGCTGGGTTTGCGCATGGCTTTCCTGGATGGCGCGCTCAAGCTGGATTCCGCGATATACCGGCTGGAGGGGCACGACACCATCGTGAGTTACACGCCTGCGGTGGGTTCGTCCTTCAACAAGAATGCGGGGCACACACGCAGCCAGGGGCTGGAAGCGAATCTGGCCTGGGATAGCGGTGCAGCACTCGATGGGCGCATGGGCTTCAGCCTCGCCAGCCACCGTTATGTTCAGTACCACGTCAAGGATTCTGTTCCGGTTCTGGATTACAGCGGCAAGGAAATGCCGATAGCACCCGACACGTTCACCGCGGAGATCGGCTACAAACCTGTCACGGATGGCCGCGTCGCACTGGAAGTGGTGCGTCAGGGCGGTTACTGGATGAACAATGCCAACACGGTGCGTTATGCGGGGCACACCTTGCTTAACCTGCGCGCTAATTATCAGTTTGCAGGCGGCTGGGAAGCCTGGTTGCAAGGACGCAACCTGACCAACCGGCTCTATGCGGATAACGCCAGCAGCAGTTACTCCGGGACAGGGACATACACCCCAAGCACAGTCGGTACCACAGCCGGGATGGATTCCTATTCCGTCGGAGCGCCACGCAGTCTGATGGTTGGGCTTATTTTTGCATTCGGTAGCAAGAAGTGACGGGTGCCCGAATGACAATGAAATTATTTTCCAGCCCTGTGGCGGGTATCGGATTGCTTGCCTGCCTGGCGATCAACGGGATGAGCCTGGCCGCAGACCAGGCCCCTGCGCAGCCGCATGACATGGCGAAGATGTGGGCCACATCCCTAGCTCGCCAGCCTCTTGCCGTCAGTGCCACTTTCGATGCGGGCGGCAGGCTGTGGCAGGCGTCGGTGAAAGATGGTCACATCATGATGAGCCACTCCGATGACAAGGGCAAAACATTCAGCGCTCCGGTGATGGTCAATCAGGAATCCGAGTATGTCGCGGCGGAAGGCGAGAACCGCCCGAAGATTCTGGTGGCGGGAAACGGCAATATCTACGTTTCTTATACACGCAGTCTGGAGACGCCTTTTGCGGGCAATATCCGCTTCAGCCGCTCATTGGATGGAGGGAAAACATTTTCCGCTCCGGTCACGGTCAACGACAATCTCGATCCCATCACCCACCGCTTCGAGGCGATGGGGATCAACGGACGCGGCCAGGTTTATCTCGCCTGGCTGGACAAGCGCGATGCTTCAATCGCCAAAACAAAGGGAGAGAAATACGGCGGCCTCGCGGTGTATTACGCCGTCTCGGATGATGAAGGCAAAAGTTTTCATGCCAACCTCAAGGCCGCAGACCATTCCTGCGAATGCTGCCGCGTGGCGATGGCGATGGATACGGACGGCACGCCGGTCATCGCGTGGAGGCATATTTTCGGCAAGAACGTCCGAGACCACGCGATGTTGCGGCTGGACGGCAGATCGCAAGTCATACGCCTGAGCTACGACAACTGGGAAGTCGATGCCTGCCCTCACCACGGCCCGGCGATCTCCATTGCTCGCGACGGCGTTTATCATTTCGTCTGGTTCGACAATGCGCCTGAACGGCACGGCCTGTTCTATGGCTACTCCTCCGATCAGGGCAAGAGTTTTTCCGAGCCGTTGAACTTCGGGAACTTCAAGGCGCAGGCATCGCATCCATATGTCTTGAGTCTGGGCAGCCGCGTATCAGTGGTCTGGAAGGAATTCGACGGTGTGGCCACCGGCATCTATTCGATGCGTTCCGGCGACGGAGGAAAACACTGGTTAGAACCGAAGAAGATCGCGTCCACCGCCGGCTCATCGGATCATCCGCTGCTGATCGGCGCGGGCGAAAAGGCTTATCTCTCATGGAACACCATCGAGGAGGGCTATCGCCTCATTGCCTTGGAGGAGATGAGATGAAATGGTTGTTTGCAATGTTGCTGTGCCTGAATGCCATTTGTTCTGCGGCTGCGCAGGAAACCAAACCGCTTTTGCGCGGCAGCTACCAGAATATTATTTCCGCGCATGCCGGCAAGCCTTTCATCATTGCGCTGTGGTCGCTGGATTGCACCCATTGCCGCGACGATCTCGCGCTGCTGGGCAAGTTGCACGCCAGGTACCGCACGCTGGATGTGGTGCTGGTGGCAACCGACACGCCATCGCAGCAATCCGAAATTCAAACCGTACTCGAACATTATGCGCTGCAACGCTCCGAATCATGGGTCTTTGCCGACAGCTACGTTGAGCGCTTGCGTTTTGAGATCGACACGCAGTGGTACGGTGAACTGCCCCGTACCTATTTCTTTGATGCGCAAGGACATGGCTCGGCGGTCAGCGGCAAGCTGGATCGCGGGCAAATTGAGCGCTGGATACGATCGAGCAGGAAACGTGGATAACAGCATCCATTACCCGATGTTCGGTTTCCCGACCACGCCCTCGCGCGACCGTGTGACGGTTGTCACCATTGTCGCGGTTTTGCATTTCGCGGTACTCGTTGCCTGGCTGATGCAGCCGTCCGGAACATCCATGCCGCAGCATGTGATGGAAGTGACGATGGCGGTCGCGCCCGCCACGCAACACACGCCGGAACCGCAACCCCGCAAGGCGGTGACAGCGCCCACGCCGTTGCCGGTTGAACCGATGGCGCAAGAGAGTGAAACACCTGTTGCGATGCCAAGCGTGCCGGAGCCGATTGTGGCGGCAGTTCCGGCCATCAAGGCGGTGGAGGCCGAAGCGCCGGTGATCGAACCGGATTACAAGGCGTCCTACCTGAACAACCAGCCGCCGCACTATCCGCTTGCCGCGCGCCGCATGGGCTTGCAGGGTAAGGTCGTGCTGAACGTGGAGGTGCTGGCTGAAGGGGTGAGCGGGCAGCTGAATGTGTTCCAGAGCAGCGGTCACGAGGTGCTGGACAGGGCGGCACTGGCATCCGTCAAGACCTGGCGATTTGTCCCGGCGCGCCGCGCCGGGTTGCCGTTCACCAGGTGGTTCAGGGTCCCCATCCAGTTTTCATTGAAAGAAAATGAAGCATGAATAATCTGTTTTCAGTCGGTTCACCGATCGTTGCGGCGACATTGCTGGTGTTGATCGTTTTGTCGGTGGCGACCTGGTCGATTGCGGTGTTGAAGTTGTGGCGCTGGCTACGGGACAGCAAGCGCAATCGTGCTTTCAACGATGCCTTCTGGGCGGCGCACGACTGGCATGCGGCGGCGGAAGTGGCGCGGCAAGGCGAGGGCGATCTGGCGCGTTTGGGGCAGGCGGGTTTTGCCGAAGTGAAAGAGCTAAGCGCGGAACAACAGGACCTGAAACATCTGGGCGCGCCGCAGGAAGTGCTGGAGCGCATGTTGCGCCAGCAGTTGCAGAACATCCAGCGTTTCCACGAAAGGGGTCTGGCCGAGCTGGCGACGATAGGCTCGACCGCGCCATTCGTCGGACTGTTCGGCACGGTGTGGGGCATCATGCATGCGCTGCAGGACATCGGGCGGAGCGGTTCGGCCAGTCTCGATGTGGTTGCCGGGCCGATAGGCGAAGCGCTGATCGCCACCGCGATCGGCATCGTCACCGCGCTGCCCGCGGTGCTGGCCTACAATTTTTTCCTGCGCCGCCTGCGCGTGAAAATCACCGAGCTGGAAAATTTCGCGCACGATTTCATGCGGCTGGCGCTCAAGCACAATTTTAAATTGTAATTTATTGCATATCATTTCCTCCCTCTTGCAGGGGGAGGGTTAGGGTGGGGGTAGAAGTCATTAGCAAATATTGTCAAAGGTTTTACCCCCATCCCAACCTTCCCCCTATGAGGGGGAAGGGGTGAAGAAATTGGCTCCCGCCTAGACGGGAGTGACGACAAAATATACATGGAGTAAACATGTCATTCGGCAACCCTGCACAACAACAGGAAATGATGAGCGAGATCAACGTCACGCCGCTGGTAGACGTGATGCTGGTGCTGCTGGTGGTGTTCATCATCACTGCGCCATTATTGGCGCCGCAGTCGCTCAAGATCACTTTGCCCAAGACCATTGCGGTGGCTTCAAGCGACAAGCCGTTGCAGGTGCATCTGACGGTGAATGCGCAAGGGCGCATCGAACTGGACGATCTTGCATTGGACGATGCCCAACTGGCGGAGACATTGAAAAAACGTGCGGTCGATCCGCAATTCCAGGTGCAGGTCGAGGCTGACAAGGCGGTGCCCTACGGCCGCGTGGCTGAACTTGTTGCAATAGCGCAACATGCCGGGGTAGGCAAGTTGTCGTTCGTGACGATTGCCGGTCGTTGATATATAGATCGGTATTCGGGTTAAATTTTAAAGTTGGCGTGTCTTACTATTGATTTGTACATTATGGAGAAAATAAAGATGAAAAAAATTTCGTTGTTGTTTGGTATTGCGATCTTGAGCAGTGCGGCCATAAATAGCATCGCCGCAGAGAGTCAAGGCAACATGGAGCACAAGATGCACCATAACATGACAGAAATGGGCGACACCAGAACCTCTCTCAACCTGTCTCCCGATATGAAGCAGCATCAGCTGACCAACATGAGATCGCATGTGGAGGCGGTGCAGTCAATTGTGGGGCTGATGGCCAAAGGGGACTTCGATCAGGCATCAAAGGTAGCCCATTCAAAAATAGGGCTGACGGATGAGATGAAGAAAATGTGCGACATGTTCGAAAACGCGGATTTCAAGAAATTGGGTCTGGCCTTCCACAAAAGCGGGGACGACTTGGGAAATGTCCTGAAAACGAAAGACACGAACAAGTCGCTTCAAGCATTGCACGACACCATGGAATATTGCGTGCAATGTCATGCAACTTACCGTCAATGATGGACAGGTGATGCATGAATGACACTGGCAGCGGATGCGTATAATCCGACCTTGTCGTTCTTCATTTCAAATACCCAGTGGGAGTTCATCATGTATAAGCCGTTTCGTTTCTGCTTGCTGTTGGCAGCCTTGTTGTTGGGTGCTGATGTTTACGCGGGCGACATTCAGGTCGAAGACGCCTGGTCGCGTGCCACCGCTCCGGGACAGGAAGCGGCGACTGTGGATTTTTCCATCACCAGCGCACAGCCCGCGACATTACTCGGGGTGTCCAGCGCGGCTTCGAAAACCGTGGAGATGCACAGCATGACACACGAGAATGGCGTGATGAAGATGCGCGAGGTGAAAGAGATAGAACTACCCCCCGGCAAGCGTGTGAGTCTGGGCGAAAGCGGCTATCACTTGATGCTGACTGGACTGAAGGCTCCGCTCAAGGCGGGTGAGCACATCCCTTTGACGCTGACCATCAAGCTGGCCGATAACCGCACGGTGAAAGTCAAAACAAAGGCAGAAGTGAGACCGCTGACCTCGACCCACGAACATCATTAAGAATAGGTTTGAAGCCCTGTACCGAGGGCTGACCCTGACCTGCCCTCGCAATTCCACGACCTCCATCCAGTAAGTATTCGCTTTCTCCAAAAGACAGGCGGCGTATGCCGCCTGTCTCTTTTCTGGTGTAGAATCCGCTGCATATTTTTTAAGGGAATATCATGCCGCTTTCCGCCGCCACCGCCGAAATCAAAGCCCGGGTCCTCTCCGAGGCACTGCCTTACATCCAGCGTTTCTTCGACAAGACCATCGTCATCAAATATGGCGGCAATGCGATGACCGACCCGAAGCTGCAAGAGGGTTTCGCGCGCGATGTGGTGTTGCTCAAGCTGGTCGGCATGAATCCGGTGGTGGTGCACGGCGGCGGTCCGCAGATCAACGAACTACTGAAGAAGGTGGGCAAGCAGGGCGAGTTCATCCAGGGCATGCGCGTCACCGACGAAGAGACCATGGACGTTGTCGAGATGGTGCTGGGCAAGGTCAACAAGGACATCGTCAACTTGATCAATCGTTCCGGCGGCAAGGCAGTCGGACTGACCGGACAGGATGGCGGATTCATCCGTGCCGAGAAACTGCTGCTGGAAAGCACTACCGAGCCGGGCAAGATGCTGGACATCGGTCTGGTCGGCGACATCGACAAGATCGACCCATCCATCATCACCTTTCTGGATTCCGGCGATTTCATTCCGGTCATCGCGCCGATCGG
>JBDTPM010000272.1:0-5097 GCA_039932695.1 Gallionella sp.
TCCAGACGAAAGTCGATGTTCCTGTTAATGGGAAATTCTGACGCCTGATTTCCTGATTTTGAGATGCTTCGATCACAGGTGCAGCTAGCCAATCTGTAGATCCGTCACATTTGAACCTGAAAACCACAGAAGCCCTTTGACTCTTAGCTGCGCTGAGGGCGATGGGAACGCACACCAACTGGGTGATATCCCATACTGTTCTTGCTAAGCCCTTCGGAAATGCTCATGACAAGCTTATCTGGCGCAGACAGCGAAGTCGAAGCTTCTCAACCTTTGGTGTTCAAGGATTAAGGATTATTGAAACCCTCGTTTGGTATGCTAAAGCCAAGTTTAGTGTTTGACACGATTCGCCTTTGTCGCATAAATGCATACGGCTATAATTCATCCAGAGATTATTTCGAACCCGTCATTCCCTTTGTGACTAACCGGGAAATGCATAACCATGAAAACCCGCAGCTTTTTTCTCCTAACCTATATCCCGGCTGGCCTGTTGTTGCTATCCGTGATCGCTCTCTACGCCGGCTCGCTGTCCGCCCCGTTCGTTTTCGATGATTTCAGCTTTTTTTCGAGTTTTGAGACGCTGTCCAAATACAGGCAGGGCAATTTCAATTTCGAACTGCGCTGGCTGCCATACGCATCCTTGGCCTGGACGGCAGATTGGCTGGGCTTGGATCGATCCTGGTTGAGATTCGGCAACGTGCTGCTGCATGCGGCCAATGCCATCGCACTGTTTTTCCTGTTGCGGCGATTGTTCCGGGCCACGCTGGCCGGCGATGGTGCGCCGGACGGCATGCCGCCCGCGCTGACCTGGTTCGCATTCTTTGGCGCACTGTTATTTGCGTTACACCCGGTTGCCGTCTATGGCGTGGCCTATCTGATCCAGCGTTCCACGCTGATGGCGACCCTGTTCATGCTGCTGCTGCTGCTCGCCTATCTGGAGGGGTTGCTGCGCGGGAGCTGGCGCTGGATGCTGGTTGCGGCACTGTGTTATTTTGCCGCGGTGTATTCCAAGGAACACAGCATCGCGGCACCAGGTGTGGCGCTGGCATTGACGCTGCTGATCCGCAAGCCGTCGGCAGCACTGTTCAGGCAAATCGCGCCTTTCTACGCGATCGCAGTATTGATCGCAGCGGCTGTAATGTGGAGCACCCTGAGTGTCAAAGCAGTACTGGGCGAGGTCTATGAAGCGCGCGCGCTGGGTATGCTCGAGCAAGGCGCAAAGATGCAGGGATTGACCGACTTGCCGAACCTGCACATGCTGAGCATCCTGACCCAGTGCGGTCTGTTCTTCAAGTATCTGTGGTTATGGCTGCTGCCGAACCCGGCCTGGATGTCAGTGGATATGCGCGAGCCGTTCGCCACGACATTGTTTGGCTGGCATACGCTTGGGCTGATCGGGTTTCTGGGCTATTTTTGCGTTGCGGTGTGGCTGCTGCTGAAACGGGGAAGAACGGGATTGCTGGGGTTTGCGCTATTGTTTCCGTGGATATTGTTCCTGACCGAGTTTTCCACCGTGCGCATCCAGGAGCCTTTTGTGCTCTACCGCAGCTATTTGTGGATGCCGGGATTGTTCGCGGCACTTCCGCTGGTGTTCGACCGGCTCGCCCCTGTCCGGGCCTGCATCGTGCTGGTGCTGGTTGGCCTGTTGCTGATACCGCTGACGCTGAACCGGCTGGACACTTTCTCCAGCGCATTGAAGTTGTGGGATGATGCCGAGAAGCTGGTGCGGGGGAAGACCGGTGTGTCTGGAGTCGAGCGCATTTACACTAACCGTGGCAACAAATTTTTCCAGCTCAAGCGATATGACGAGGCCATCGCCGATTTCAGCCAAGCCATCTCAGTATATCCGGATGATGAACTGGTTTATGGCAGTCGTGCCAAGGCATATTACTTCCGCGGAGAATATCAACTGGCGTTGCGCGATTATGAGCGAGCCATTGCGCTCAATCCGAACAGCAAAAGGCACTATTATGATCGCGCCCTGATTTACCGCGCCCTCGGCGACCTCGCGGCTGCGCAGGAGGATCTTAAGCGTAGCTGTGAGTTGGGTGGGATATGCCCCTAATAAGTCGGATTCACAAGCTGGCGCTGCCAGATATAATTTTGTTTCACATAACAAATACATTTGTTGCAAAAGGGGGCCATTCCCGCGAAATCCTTAATCGTGGGCTTGGCCCGTCCTTGCACACGGCACAATTATTGTCGAATCTACTGCAAGATAGGATTGAGCTCTTGTCTCGGTGTGCCTCAGCCCCGCACCCCATTTGACCGATAAGAGCCGGCAATGAAATGTCTCAAGCTGTATTTCGAAACCCCTGCTTATGCCCAAGGCAGATCATCTATTCTGGCCGGGGCGCTGTTGCTATCCGTGATCGCTCTCTACGCCGGCTCGCTGTCCGCCCCGTTCGTTTTCGATGATTTCAGCTTTTTTTCGAGTTTTGAGACGCTGTCCAAATACAGGCAGGGCAATTTCAATTTCGAACTGCGCTGGCTGCCATACGCATCCTTGGCCTGGACGGCAGATTGGCTGGGCTTGGATCGATCCTGGTTGAGATTCGGCAACGTGCTGCTGCATGCGGCCAATGCCATCGCACTGTTTTTCCTGTTGCGGCGATTGTTCCGGGCCACGCTGGCCGGCGATGGTGCGCCGGACGGCATGCCGCCCGCGCTGACCTGGTTCGCATTCTTTGGCGCACTGTTATTTGCGTTACACCCGGTTGCCGTCTATGGCGTGGCCTATCTGATCCAGCGTTCCACGCTGATGGCGACCCTGTTCATGCTGCTGCTGCTGCTCGCCTATCTGGAGGGGTTGCTGCGCGGGAGCTGGCGCTGGATGCTGGTTGCGGCACTGTGTTATTTTGCCGCGGTGTATTCCAAGGAACACAGCATCGCGGCACCAGGTGTGGCGCTGGCATTGACGCTGCTGATCCGCAAGCCGTCGGCAGCACTGTTCAGGCAAATCGCGCCTTTCTACGCGATCGCAGTATTGATCGCAGCGGCTGTAATGTGGAGCACCCTGAGTGTCAAAGCAGTACTGGGCGAGGTCTATGAAGCGCGCGCGCTGGGTATGCTCGAGCAAGGCGCAAAGATGCAGGGATTGACCGACTTGCCGAACCTGCACATGCTGAGCATCCTGACCCAGTGCGGTCTGTTCTTCAAGTATCTGTGGTTATGGCTGCTGCCGAACCCGGCCTGGATGTCAGTGGATATGCGCGAGCCGTTCGCCACGACATTGTTTGGCTGGCATACGCTTGGGCTGATCGGGTTTCTGGGCTATTTTTGCGTTGCGGTGTGGCTGCTGCTGAAACGGGGAAGAACGGGATTGCTGGGGTTTGCGCTATTGTTTCCGTGGATATTGTTCCTGACCGAGTTTTCCACCGTGCGCATCCAGGAGCCTTTTGTGCTCTACCGCAGCTATTTGTGGATGCCGGGATTGTTCGCGGCACTTCCGCTGGTGTTCGACCGGCTCGCCCCTGTCCGGGCCTGCATCGTGCTGGTGCTGGTTGGCCTGTTGCTGATACCGCTGACGCTGAACCGGCTGGACACTTTCTCCAGCAATTTGAAGTTGTGGGATGATGCCGAGAAGCTGGTGCGGGGGAAGACCGGCGTGTTCGGCATCGAACGCGTCTATTACAATCGTGGCACCGAATTGGGACAGCTCAAACGATACGAGGAAGCGGTGGCCGATTTCAGCAAGGCCATCGCCACATCTCCCTTTGATTATGTCTATGGCAATCGAGCTACAGCCTATTATTTACTGGGAAGATATCAAGAGGCGCTGAGTGATTATGAGCGAGCCATCGCGCTCAATCCTGATAATGCGAATTCATATTATGGCCGCGCGCTGACTTACCGCGCCCTCGGCGACCTCGCGGCAGCGCAGGGGGACTTCAGGAAAAGTTGCGCGCTGGGATTGTGTCCCTGAACCGGGTTGCTAACACTGCTACTACACACGCATACATTGGGAGGGCAGCTGCCTGGGTTTGCCAACAACGAGGTCGGGATTCAGCCCTGCTCTCGCAGAATGCATGTAAATCCGTTCAGTACCTATTATTTGGGCGGAGTTACAGCGTTTGGATCATATTTGCCTTTCATGTCCTTGTTGGTAAAGCCTTCGGTAGGGCCAAGGGCATATGGCCGGTAGACATCCACCTTTTGGAAAAACTGGTCTACAAAGTAAACACGCCCATCGCTGTCAACAGCGATTCCGGCAGGTAGCATGGAATGGGTCGGACCGGGCTTGTCAGAGCGGACACCTACTGCCAGCAACAGTTCTCCCTTGGGGGTGAATATCTGGAAATTCCCGAATGCGGCGTCCGCCACATAGATGTTTCCATCCTTGTCCAACGCAGCTTCCTTGGGACGGGAGAATTGCCCGCCCATTCGACCGATGGAGCCGAAAGTGCTGATGAACTTGCCATCCGGACTGAATTTCTGGACACGGAAGTTGCCACCATCCACCACATATATCGAACCGTCAGGTGCGACAGTCACGTCTCTCGGCAGGTTAAGTTCGCCCGGCTGGCTGCCACGCTTGCCGATCTCTAATAGTTTCGCGCCGCTATGCCCGTCGTACACCAGTATCCTGTGGGTATCATTGCTGCTTCCCCCGATGTCCACTGCGTATATGCGGCTTCCGTCGGCGTTGACACCCAGCCCTGCTGGGCGGTTGATATCCGCGGGGTTTCCGATCGTGCGCAGGTATTTGCCATCCCTGGTAAATACAACGACCACCTTGCTGATTCCATCAAGCACGTAGACATTTCCATCCTGATCCACATCCAGGCCCAGCGGTCTAGACAATTGGCCGGGTTCTTCCTCTCCGAACGTGAAGAACTTTTGTTCGGGGAAATCGAACACCATCACATTGCGACGCCCGGTGTCGCCGACGAAGACACGACCATGATGCACCGCGACACCATAAGGTTTGCCTAGTCCTTCGCCCCGTTTCTTCTCGCCGGTAAGGGTGCGCCTCAGAGCATCGTCTTCTGCATCGGGAGTTACATCGGTGCTGCCATGCAGGGTACGTTCGTAGATGAATCTTGGCTCGTCAGGTGGTGCTGGTGCAGCACGAAGCGATCGGTGTGGTACTGGATG
>JBDTPM010000273.1:0-6452 GCA_039932695.1 Gallionella sp.
GGCCCGATGAGCGTCAACGACGATCTGGCGTGGATACCAAAAGTCGAGGGGCTGATCCGCGATGCTGTCGCACGCGATATCCCGCTGCTGGGGCACTGCCTGGGCGGGCAATTGATATCCAAGGCGCTGGGCGGTGTGGTATCGCGCAATCCGGTCAAGGAGATCGGATGGGGCGAGGTGACGGTGTCGGACAACGAGGTTGCGCGCGCATGGTTTGGCGACGTGCGTAATTTTTCCGCATTCCACTGGCACGGCGAAACCTTCACTCTTCCGACAGGCGCGCGCCATCTGCTGTCCAGCCCGTACTGCACCAACCAGGCATGGGCCATCGGCAAGCATTTTGCGCTGCAATGCCATGTCGAGATGACCGCTGAAATGATCGCAACCTGGTGTGCAGTGGGCGCGGGTGAGGTGGAGGCCAGCAGGGCCAGCCCGGCGGTGCAGCCGGTGAGCGAGATACAGCGGCAAACGGACTCTATGCTGCCGCGCCTGAACAGCGTGGCGGCAAAGTTGTATGACCGCTGGATTCAGGGTGTGCACGGATGATAGAGACGCTCACCCTAATCACGCTGTCCTTTGTACTCCTTATCTTGTTTCGCCCCGGCAAGACGCCGCCGCTGGACAACCCACTGGTGATCGAACGCCCCGGCCAATTCCATATGGTGCTGGCCTCCAAGCTCAATCTGGCGCAGCCCTTCATCGAGGCGATTGCCAAACAACTGGCCAGTGTCGCCGATATTCACCCGAACAGCGCCACGATATATTACGAGGTTAGCGACAAACAGGTGGTCGCGCACGGCAACACGTTTTATCTCCTCGCGATCACGAGACGTAACAACATTCTTTATTGTCAGGCCGTCAGGCCGCCGGGCTATGGAACTGAACCTCACCTCGACACGATCAGGCATGCGGCTGAGTCGGTCTTGTCAGGCATCCCTGCTGCAGAAGGGTATGACGAGGGTGTCGATGAGAAACTGCTTGCGGTGGTCAGGGAGGTTGCACGATTGCGCGGTGTCGGGATCAGGCCGATCACGGCAGCAGGAACTGGTCAGGCATAAGATGTTGTCTCCGCTCATCCCCACTTGCGCTCCCCGATCTGGTTCGTGGCACGATGCGGATACTTTTTACACAACTTGCTTCTCAATGATGCTGAGGGTCGGGCAACAGGGCAGGGAACGCGCCGCAAGGCGCATTTTGCTGCCGAAAACCCCCTGCAGTGTATAATTCGCGCCCTCTGGCGGCTGTGCCGCACCTCACTCCCCTAAACATTGCATGATCAAACGTATCCTCAAACGCGTATTTCGCAAGTCTGCCAAAGTCAAATCGGTTGGAAATGCCCAAGTGATCCCGTTCGGGCTGCATGGGGTCTCGCGCGATCAGATCAGTTACGGAGCGCAGAAAGTCACCGATGGCCTGCAAGCAGCGGGATTTAAGGCTTATGTCGTCGGCGGTGCGGTGCGCGACCTGCTGCTGGAGCGCAAACCCAAGGATTTTGACGTGGCGACCGATGCCACACCCGAGGATGTGCGGCGTGTGTTTCGCCGTTCGCGCATCATCGGGCGACGCTTCAGACTCGTGCACGTGATGTTCGGCGAGGAGGTGGTCGAAGTTTCCACCTTCCGGAGTTTGATCGAAGCCGAGGATGCGCAGACCGACGAGCATGGCCGCCTGTTGCGCGACAACCAGTTCGGCGATCAGGAACAGGATGCCGCGCGCCGCGATTTCACCGCCAATGCGCTGTTCTACGATCCGTCCACGCAGGAGATCTACGACTATCACGGCGGTTATGCGGATACCCGCAAGCATCTGTTGCGCATCATCGGCGATCCGAAGGTGCGTTACCGCGAGGACCCGGTGCGCATGCTGCGCGCGGTGCGCTTGTCCGCAAAATTGGATATCGATCTGGATGCGGCAACCGCCGCGCCGATCGCCGAGATGAAAAATCTGCTGGACAACGTGCCGCAGGCGCGTTTGCTCGATGAAGTGTTGAAGATGCTGTTGTCCGGCCACTCGGTGGAATGTATCCAGCAATTGCGCAAGATGAACTTGCATCACGGCCTGCTGCCGTTGCTGGATGTGATCCTGGAGCAGCCGATGGGCGAGAAATTCATCATGCTGGCGCTGCGCAACACCGACGATCGTCTCAGTCAGGACAAGACGGTTTCACCGGCTTTCCTGTTTGCCGCATTGCTGTGGCATGAGGTACTGGCGGCGTGGAAGTTGCGGCTGCAGCAAGGCGAGCGTCCGGTCGGTGCGATGCATGCGGCGATGGATGATGTGCTGGCCAGGCAAAGGGCGCAACTTGCGATACCGCATCGCCAGGATGCGGTGATGAAGGAGATATGGCTGTTGCAGCAACGCTTCGAACAGCGCTCCGGCCAGCGTCCGTTCCGCCTGCTGGAACAGCCGCGTTTTCGCGCCGGGTTCGATTTCCTGTTGTTGCGCTGTGCCAGCGGTGAAGTGGATGACGAACTCGGCTTGTGGTGGGACGAGTTCCAGGACGCCAGTGCCGAGCGGCAGGCGGAGATGCTTCAGCCGGAACAGGCCGGAGAAAAAAAACGCCGCCGCAAGCCGCGCAGAAAACCGGCAGGCGCATCGGAGAGTGAGACGCCGGCGAGCGAGTCCGCCGAGTGATGCAGCACCTTGCCTTCATCGGGCTGGGCAGCAATCTGGAAGACCCTCGCAGTCAGTTGCAACGTGCCTTCGCTGCGCTCGACGAGTTGCCCGGCACGCGTGTGGCAGCGCAGTCTTCGCTGTATCGCAGTGCCCCGCTGGGCAATCCGGATCAACCGGATTTCGTTAATGCGGTAGCCAGGATCGTGACGGAGTTATCGCCGCGAGCATTGTTGCAAGCGCTGTTGCAGATCGAGCAGAGTCACGGGCGCGAGCGCACCTTTCGCAACGCGCCGCGCACTCTGGATCTGGACATACTGCTGTATGACGATATGCAACTGCATGAGCATGGTTTGACCATCCCTCATCCGCAGATGCACTTGCGCGCGTTCGTGCTGCAGCCGTTGCTGGAGATCTCCCCGGATGCCAGCATCCCCTCGATAGGTCAGGCCAGACGCGCCATACAGGATTGCCTGGACCAGACATTGGAGCGGCTTGCAGATGGGAGCCTCTAAAAAATCAGAGTTCGCCCAAATGCAAGGCGCGGGAAAAATTTGCGAGCATCCGCTTCGCGGCTTGCCTGCTTACCCCACTTCACCGCGCCGCATATGGTCAATATGTAAGCAAGGGATTTTTTACGCAACGCAGCAGTTGGGATGAAATGTGAATTTTTAGAGGTTCCCATATGTTGATTGAGCGGTATCGTTACATAGTCATCGAGGGGCCGATCGGGGTCGGCAAGACCAGTCTCGCGCGTCGCCTTGCGCAGCATGTTGCCGCCACTGCGCTGCTGGAAAAGCCGGAGGAGAATCCGTTTCTCGCCAGGTTCTACCAGGATCCGTCGCGCTACGCATTGGCGACGCAACTGTTCTTCCTGTTCCAGCGCGGCAACGAAGTCCGCGATCTGGCTCAGATGGACATGTTCCACGCCAACACCGTGGCGGATTATCTGTTCGACAAGGACCCGCTGTTCGCGCGGCTCAACCTGAGCGACCAGGAGTTCGTACTGTATCAGCAGATCTATCAGGCCCTGCATCTGCAGGCGCCGGTGCCGGACCTGGTGATCTATCTGCAGGCTGCGCCCGAGACGCTGGTGGAGCGCGTGCGCCGCCGTTCCCAGCCGTATGAGATCGGCATCAGCGAAAGTTATTTGTTCCGCCTGGCACAAAGCTACAGCGATTTCTTCTATCATTACGACGCGGCTCCGGTGTTGATGGTGAACAGCGAGCATCTCAACTTTGTGGAAGGCGACGAGGATTTCACCTTGCTGTTGAAACGCATCGAAGAGATGCGCGGGCCGCGCGAATTTTTCAGCCGGGGCCAGGATTGAAAATTGTTTTTCACGATTGCCCTTTCTCCCGCAGGGATGCAAAAGAGCCTTTCTCGTTCGCCTCCTCGCCCGCTTGCGGGAGAGGATTGAGGAGAGGGGTTTTTATCGGGGTAAAGTTTGATAGGGGGCTTTGATGCGAACCACGCTGACCAGATTGCAAACCATGCGCAGCAAGGGCGAGAAGATCGCCGTGCTGACCTGCTACGACGCCAGTTTCGCCGCGTTGCTCGAAGCGCAGGGCGTGGACGTGCTGCTGGTCGGCGATTCGCTCGGCATGGTGTTGCAGGGACACGAGACCACGTTGCCGGTGACGCTGGATGATATGGTGTATCACACCGCCTGCGTGGCGCGAGGTTCCAGGCAAGCATTCATCATCGCCGACATGCCGTTCGGCACGTTCCAGATCAGCCCGCAGGAAGCCTTTGCTCATGCGGAAAAATTGATGGTCGCGGGCGCGCAGATGGTCAAACTGGAAGGCGGTGCGGTGATGGTGGAAACGGTGCAGTTCCTCACCGAGCGTGGCATCCCAGTGTGCGGCCATATCGGTCTGACCCCGCAATCGGTAAACCAGCTGGGCGGTTATCGCGTGCAGGGCAAGGAGTCCGCCGCCGCGCAAAAATTACTGGAAGATGCCGTGGCGCTCGAACAGGCCGGCGCCGGCATGATCGTGCTGGAAGCCATGCCTGCGCTGCTCGCGGCGGAGATCACCGCTGCACTTTCCATTCCCACTATCGGCATCGGCGCGGGCGCAGAGTGTTCCGGCCAGGTGCTGGTGCTGCACGACATGCTGGACATTTACCCGGGCAAAAAGGCGCGCTTCGTGAAGAACTACATGCAGGGCGCACAATCCATCGCTGACGCAGTGGCACGTTATGTGCGCGAAGTGAAAGCAGGCGAATTTCCCGGCGCGGAACACGGTTTCTGAAAGCAGGGGCAAACTGACCAGTCTCGTTCAAAGAGCGGACGTCCATCTACTTCGCATTTACCTTCTTGCATCTTTCGAACGTGATAATTGCGGCTTTGCAAATATACCTGTTCATGTATAATAAAACTTATGGTCGATAAAGAAAAACCGCTCGAATGGATAGGGAGCAGCCATAAAGATTTGATGAGATTGCCGGTAGGCGTGCGGAGATTTTTTGGTTTTGCGCTGTCTCTTGCTCAAGCAGGAGATCAGCATGATGCAGCAAAGGTGCTCAAGGGCTTTGGTGGTGCCGGTGTGCTTGAAGTTGTCGAAAGCGATGTTGGCGGAACGTATCGTGCCGTCTATACCGTGAAATTTGAGGAGGCTGTGTTTGTGCTTCACTGCTTCCAGAAAAAGAGTAAGCGTGTAATCGCCACGCCGAAAGAAGATATGGAGATTATTCACGCCAGATTCAAAGCGGCTGAAATACTTGTCAAGGAGTTACGAAATGAAAAAACGAGTCATTAATAGCATTGAAGTTGAGCGCAGCTCAGGAAACGTGTATGCGGATCTGGGCTTGCCAGATGCGGAAAAACTGAAGATTAAGACCGGCTTGGTAATTGAAATCAGAAAAGCAATGCGCAAACTTGGATTGACGCAACAAGCAGCAGCGAAACGAATGGGGATCACTCAACCCAAAGTGTCCGACATGATGAACGGCGATTTTTCCAATTTATCTGAACGCAAACTAATGGATTGCCTAAATCGGCTTGGCTACGACATAGAAATCAAAGTGAAACCTGCTGCGAAATCTACTGGGCACTTAATGCTTGCGGTTAATTAGCCACCGTCTCTTCCATCGCCGATGCGGTGGCGCGTTATGTGCGCGAAGTGAAGGCGGGTAGTTTTCCGGGTCAGGAGCATCGTTTTGTCACTTTTGGCGTATCATCTGCCGGACGGTTATTGGTTATCTCTCATGTAGAGCGCACCGGACATATCCGCATCATCAGTGCAAGACCTGCGACACGAATTGAAAGGAAACTTTATGAAGAAGCTTGAGAAAACCGTTGAAGAATTGCGCCCTGAATATCGCCGCGAAGATTTCGGCAAAATGACGCGCGGAAAATATGCAAAACAAGTCAAAGCAGCATCGAATGTAGTCGTGCTCACGCCTCAGGTGGCCAAGGCATTCCCCAATGGTGCGGCCGTCAATCAGGCACTGCTTGGGCTGCTGGAAATTGCCAAATCAGCCAATGTGAAACCCCGCATAACTCGCAAGTAGCGGAGGTGCCACAGTCAATACCATCGGGCCTTACGTCGGCCAGCGTAGCGGCTGTGTCGAGGAAGACATTGAAGGTGGAATTACTGGAGGTTTGAAAAAAACCGTGGTGCGTCCCCGGTATTCGCGTCCCCGGTATTCGCGCTGACAATTACCGTTCGTGGTGATAACCAGCGACTTGGCTGGCGTTTTTTGACAGCCTAGTCGAATGGATATGTCGAAGCATGAACGACAAAAAACGAAATCGCCGGGGGTTGCCCGGCAGCAAGTTACTTTTTCTTGCTTCGCCAAAGAAAAAGTAACCAAAAAGAAGGCGACCCCGGTTT
>JBDTPM010000274.1:0-16216 GCA_039932695.1 Gallionella sp.
TCCCTACACCACACAGATCGAACCGCATGACTATATGGCGGAACTGTTCGATGCCTATGCGCGCATCAACACCATATTGATCGACCTGAACCGCGATATCTGGGGCTACATCTCGCTGGGCTATTTCAAACAGAAGGTGATCAAGGGCGAAGTCGGTTCCTCCACCATGCCGCACAAGGTCAATCCGATCGATTTCGAGAATTCCGAAGGTAACCTCGGCCTGGCCAACGCACTGTTGCGTCATCTCAGCGAGAAGCTGCCGGTTTCGCGATGGCAGCGCGACCTCACCGATTCCACGGTGTTGCGCAACATGGGTGTTGCGTTAGGCTACACCCTGCTGGCATATGAATCCTGCCTGAGGGGCCTGAACAAACTCGAAGCCAATCCTCAACACATCGCGGATGATCTGAACTCTAGTTGGGAAGTGCTGGCGGAACCTATCCAGACCGTGATGCGCCGCTATGGCATAGCAAATGCATATGACAAACTCAAAGAAATGACGCGCGGCAAAGATGGAATCAACCGCGCGTCATTGCAAACTTTCATCAATTCGCTGGATATTCCCGACGCGGAAAAGCAGCGCTTGCTACAACTTTCACCCGATACTTATACCGGCAAGGCAGCAGAGCTGGCTCGTCGAATATAGCAGCAAGCTACCCAGCCTGTCCTGTCAGAATACTCTCGGTGCAGCACCCGGCCCGCGATCCTCGGTAATGGGACGCAGCGTGGAATTTTTCGGAACTACATTCTCTGGCGTTACGTTTTGTTCCTGAACTGCGTTATCCACTGCTGCACTTTCACGTCCAACTTCTAGTGTTTGTCCGACTTTGGATTGTAATGATGGAGACGGCACAACAGTAAACAGGTTGAGGTTGATCGGTTGCAGTTGCGGCATCCGGTCGGCAGTAGCGGCAAACCCCATCTGATTGGGCAGAATATTGATGGTGCCTTTACCAGTGGTCAGTGTGGTCTCACCGGCATTTACCTTGTTATAGGTTCCGACCGGCACGGTTGCAGCCAATTCACTGCCCGGCACAACCACGAATGTTTCATGATCGGTGCCGCGTATGCCGATAGTCGACCCGGGAGTGGCAATACGGAAATTTGCCTTGTTTTTCTGTCCAACCAGACCGGTGATCGCGCGGAACCCGCCTCTTAACAAAGAGAAGAAACTCCTTTCATTGCCGTCTTGTTCACCGGTAAACACGAAGCTGTCGAACTTGAGCTGGGAATCGGGGCGCACTGCGATTATGCCGCCATCCCGCATCTTGATTTGCGCCGAACCACCCTTGGCCGTAGTCACGGTATCGCTCTCGTGCACCGCATCGCCTTTTTGCAGCGTGCGTGTCTGCCCCGCGGCATTGATGACTTGAACTTTCCCATTCACAAACTGGGCCTGTCCGGCAACCCCCGCGTAAGCCGCTTGGCCAAGCAGTGTCAGGCATGCTGACAACAGGACACCAAAAACAACAGTGATATATTTTGTGGATTTCATGATTGCACCTCTTCTCACTTTAAAATTACCGAAAATCTCGGCGAACATTCAGTGAAACATCGATCCGGTCATAGCTGTAAATGGCAATATTGGAATCGTTCCTGTAATAGCTTAGCTGCGGACGTAGCGTCCATTGCCTGTCCCAATGCCAATCCGCCGCCAACTTCAGGTCAGAAAGACGATCACTGCGCTGGCGCAGAAAGTAGTAATTGACCTTGCTGTAATCGCCGACCTGAATCCCTGCACTGGCGAACAGTGTCGTCTTTTCACCAAAGATCGTATGGCCACCGGCACGCAGTCCTCTAAAACGCTTGGCGCCATCGATACGCCCGCCGGTCGGAGTTGCCAACGCGATCAATGGCGAAACATCTTTCTCGATACCATAATGTACGCTGCCTGACAGTGCTGACTTGCCGTCAGCCAACACATGCATCCAACCGAGTCCAGTAGCCTGCTGATCAAAATCATTCGACTGCATAACCGGGTCGACAAAACGAATTTGACCTTGCTGGGCAAATACATTCAATTGGTTGTTAGGACTCAGCATCTGACGCCAGTCCGCCTTGAAACCCTTGGTATTGCTGTTGCGCATGCCTCCCAGATTGTATAGGCCATCCAGCACACCCACGAACAACCGACTGGTTCTTGTTTCAAACATTATCCCCACGCGCGCATCAAAGCCGAGCGAATCAAATTGCTTGTGGCTGTGATTATTGATTTTCCGCAGATCGCCTCCTGCGTACAACCGCCAATTGCCATTCAAACTGTGGATGATTTCGCCGCCAGCAGCTACAGCATAGTAATTGTCTGCCACTTGGACGTTGCTCGGATCAAGAGTCGCAACTGTAGAATAGTAATCAACGAATACCTGTGACTGGCTGGTGGAGATATTGACATTGCTGTCATGCCCAACCGAGCCTTCCACGTACCCGGAGACACGTGTGCGCTTTCCAACTTTCTGTGCGTCTATTTCATCGAGATATTTCTGGATATTGACTCGTGCCGCATCGGGGGTATTTTGCTTCAGGACCGCAGCAAATTCAGTTCTGGCACGTTGCATATCTCCCAGCTGATAATAAGCGCGTGCCATATCAAGTCGCCCTGCGGCAAAATCAGGATCCACCGCCAATACCCGTTCGAAGGCAAGTGTGGCGATGTCCGGCTTGCCGCTATCCAATGCAGCGATACCGATCAGATAATCAAAACGCACCTCGCCGGAATGGTCAAATTCAAGCGGCTCCAACAATTTATAGGCTGCGGCAGGTTTTCCGCTTTTGATCAACGCATCGGCCGCACGCAACAACTTCTCATAGGAATCTTTCTCGGCCTGACTCCGGATCACAGGTTCCGGACTCTTCCCCCCTTTTAGCCCGCTTTCCTGTGCATAAGCTCCGCATGCTGCAGTCAGCAAGCCAAAATATATCCAGGTTGAAGGGTTGGCTAGATTCATGCTTTCATCACGATGATCTTCAAGGGTCTGGCTAGGCGTGCGTATCATGGGCTTCGCCATCGTCGTGATGGCCATGGTTATCATTCCTAGCGTCACCATCATGCTCTGTATCTTCGTGATCGTGCTCAATATCGGCGCGTGATTGGCCGACCCCAGCTCCCTGATTGTTTACGCAGGCTGCAGACGCCGGGTTGACTGGTGCGGGAGCGGACACAACGGGAACAGGTATCGGAGTGGCGGGTGCAGGAGGAGAGAGTTTTGCCGCCACGGGGTATGCATAGGATACCGAATTCGACGCAATGCCATAGTCATAGACTAGTGCGCTATAAGGTACTGAACCCTGAAGAGTGTGCGCTCCAGGAGCAACCGGTATCGTCCCGGTCGAATAGATACTGGCTCCGCTTACCGAGGCGAATAGCGCGGGATCTACAACTACGTTGTCCAGCTTCAAGGAAGCAAGCGCCGTAGTTTCGGTAACGACGTTCATATAAGCAGGGGATGTTAAGCTAGTCCCTGCAAGGCCATGAACCCCGAACGTGGCATCGGTCACGGCCTGCTCCACCGGAGTAACAATGACCATACTTGGATCGCCTTTAGCTGCGAGTGCTGTTTCTTCCGCAGAGCCGCGCATGAACTGAGCCACGAGCACCGGGTTGTTGGAAACGAATTCGCCTGCAACTGCCAAGTCGACATCCGCGAACTGTCCGGCGTTTAATGTTCCAATCAGCCCTGCCGGAGTCGTGGTAAAGGTGGTGCCGTTTTGTGATGCCATGACACGCACCGTGTAATTAGTGCGCCCACTGAACAGCGAAGTGTGGTGAGTCTTGCCCCAGATGGACACGTCCGGGAGTTGCTCGACGAGATAGTCACCGTAACCAACGCCGGAAGGCAAATTAGCAAATCGATGACCGCTGAACACCGCTATGGGTTTATCGGCGGTCACGAGTGAACCCGTCATGTCCGCGTAAGCCGGATTTTCGAACTGATAGGTTTCCCCGCTGTTAAGTACGACCGTAAACGCAGCATTGGCCGGTTTGGTCAAGCCAGCAGCCTTGGGGGTGATCGTGACGGTGGTATTATTCTGGGTTGCCACCACGGCGAATTCCGATCCAGTTTGACTGGTGCTGGCGTACGACATCACGTAATAACTTGTTCCGAGACCGGTAGTCGGCAGGGCCAGGTAGCCATCGGCAGAATAGGCTGATTCAGAAACCACATGCACAGATATCGGCGATTGTGCAGTCACATGTATCCCCTTTGATTCGATCACCTCATTCGTCGTTAGAACAACGGCTGTATCGAGAGTAATCTCAGTTTGGCCGCCGGCTGCAACGGAAAAAGTAGTCGTCAGAGTGTTAAATGTCACCGAACCGGTGGTCGCAGTCGGCGCAGCCACGATCAGCTTGTTGGTAACGGACGTACCCGGGCAATTGGATGGAACGCTGACACAAAGATGGTCGGGCAACGTTAAATAAAAATCTGTCCCCATCGATGTGACGGCAGGGGCTGGAGATGGGGCTGGCGCGGGAGCGGAAACAGGAGCAGATGCAGGAGCAGAGGCACAGGAAGCATCATTACCACCATCACACGCAGTCAAAAACAATATTAATGTCAGCAGTAATCCACTCTGAATCAGTTTCGCTCTATCTGAACACATTGAATTACTCCTTCATCCAATTTCAATGGCGCTAAGGAGCAACTGTTCATGTACGGCGGTTAGAGACACGGATGATCATCAGTGTCGCAGTCCCGCTACCATAGGATCCCTTAGGCCGGTGACTTTGCGTCCTTACCTTTCGATAAGTTTGCCAAGTGAACGCAGGCTAGTGGATATCCTATATCGGGTCAAAGCCTGACCGACAAGTGGTTGGATTCCGGGACTGAATGGCGAAACGGGATTTCGCCAGGCATTCAGATCAAACCCTTTTCCGCGAAAGAAAGTGTTTTCCCCGCCGCCACGATGAAGTGATCCAGCACGCGCACGTCCACCAGCCCAAGAGCCTGTTTAAGTGCGCTGGTTAATAATTGATCCGATTGGCTGGGTTCGGCGACACCGGATGGATGGTTGTGCGCAAGTATCACTGCTGCCGCGTTGTGCGCCAGTGCGCGCTTGACCACTTCGCGCGGATACACACTGGTCTGGCTGAGCGTTCCGTGGAACAGCTCCTCCGAGGCGATCACTCGATGCTGTGTATCGAGGAACAGCACCAGAAATATCTCCTGCTGCCGTCCGCCCAGCAATAGCTGCAAATAGTCACGCACCGCGCGCGGAGAATTCAGCGCGTCGCCGCGCTGCAATTCTTCCTGCAATGCTCGTCGTGACATTTCCAGCACCGCTTGCAGTTGCACATACTTTGCCCGCCCCATGCCGTGGATGTTGCAAAAATCCATTTCGCTGGCTGCGAACAGTTGTGTGAGGTTACCAAAGCGGGTGAGCAGATCGCGCGCCAAATCCACCGCGCTTTGTCCGGTCACTCCGGTGCGCAGAAAAATGGCCAGCAGCTCGGCATCAGAGAGCGAGGATGCCCCGCGGGTTAGCAGTTTCTCGCGCGGCCGTTCACCTTCAGGCCAGTCTGTGATTGCCATAATCCCCTCCCAGCCCGGAAGGGCTGTTTCTTGTTAAGATGCGCAGCATTATGAAACAAGAACCCGCAAAACGCATCGTGCCAGTGCATCGCTTGATCCTGGGCATCACCGGCGGCATCGCAGCCTACAAGGCAGTGGAATTGCTGCGTCTGCTGATCAAACAGGACATCGAGGTTCAGGTCGTGATGACCGAGGCGGCGTGTCATTTCATCACGACCACCACGATGCAGGGTCTGTCCGGCAAGCCGGTGTTCACCGACCAGTGGGATGCGAGCGTACCTAACAGCATGGCGCATATCGATTTGAGCCGTGCCGCAGATGCGATCGTGATCGCACCTGCAAGTGCCGATTTCATCGCCAAACTGGCGCATGGACTGGCGGATGATCTGCTGTCCACCCTGTGTCTGGCACGCAATTGCCCTTTGCTGATCGCGCCGGCGATGAACCGCGAGATGTGGCTGAATCCCGCGACGCAGCGCAACATCGCACAGCTCGTTGCCGATGGCGTAGAGGTGCTCGGGCCGGATAGCGGTGTGCAAGCCTGCGGAGAAGAAGGCATGGGACGGATGCTGGAAGCGGCACAAATGGCGCAAGACATCACGGCGTTCTTTCAGCCCAGACAATTTTACGGAAAAAAAATCCTGATTACCGCCGGACCGACCTATGAGGCTATCGACGCGGTGCGCGGCATCACCAATCGCAGCTCGGGGAAAATGGGTTATGCCATCGCGCAGGCCGCGCTGGAACAGGGCGCGGAAGTGGTACTGGTGTCCGGACCGACTGCCCTCGGTAAACCTCAGGGTACTCAATGCATCGATATCCAGAGTGCCGCGCAGATGTTCGAGGCGGTGAAACAGCATGTGGGCGATTGCGATATCTTCATCGGCGTGGCGGCAGTCGCCGATTACCGTGTCGCGCAACCCAGCGCACAAAAGATCAAGAAGAGCGCGAACCATCTGACGCTGGAGCTCGAGCCTAATCCGGACATTCTGGGGTATGTAGCCAACCTGCCGAACCCCCCGTTTTGCGTGGGCTTTGCCGCTGAAAGCGAGAACCTCGCCGAACATGCCGAGCAGAAACGCCGCGCCAAGAAACTGCCGCTGCTGGTTGGCAATCTCGCGCAGCTGGCCATAGGCAGCGACGACAACGAACTGGTGTTATTTGATGACAGCGGCAGTCATCCTCTGCCGCGCGCCGACAAACTGACGCTGGCAAGACTATTGATGCAGCATATTGCTCAACGCTACAAAGGAACAGGCAAATGAAACATATTTCCGTGGACGTAAAGATTATCGACCATCGTTTGCACGACAACTTGCCGGGCTATGCGACAGCGGGTTCGGCCGGGATTGATCTGCGAGCTTGCATCGATCACAACATGGTCATACAACCCAAGCAATGCGAGCTCATCCCCAGCGGCATCGCGATACACCTGAGCGATCCAGGCTATGCCGCGATGATACTGCCCCGCTCCGGGCTGGGACACAAGCACGGCATCGTGCTCGGCAACCTGGTCGGCCTGATCGACTCGGATTATCAGGGACAGGTCTTCGTTTCATTGTGGAACCGCAGCCAGATCCCGTTCACGTTGATGCCGATGGAGCGTATGGCGCAGTTGGTCATCGTGCCGGTAATGCAGGCGAAATTCAACATCGTGGAAGAATTCCCGCTGAGTGCGCGCGGAAGCGGGGGGTTCGGCAGTACCGGCAAGCATTGATCTAACGCAGCCGCATCTGCGAATCAACGCTCCAGGTTCAATTCCATCTCGGTATGGTCGCCCTTGCGCACCGATACTTTTTCGGTCACCGGCTTGTAGCCTTTCAGCTTGACTGCGACCGCATATATGCCCGGTTCCATTTCCACCCGCAGCGGAGACAAGCCATAGTACACCCCGTCCAGATACACCTTGGCGCGCGGCGGAATGGTGTTCACCAACAGCAAGCCGGAACTGGTCAGAGGCAACCTTTCGGTGAGCGGCGTTGCGCTGCCCGGCTGAACGCCGGGAATCGGCATGATGGTGGCTGGAACCGCCGATGCAGGCTCGGCTACCGGAGTGGCATAGACCGACACACCGGGTATCGCCTGGGTGCCTGCGGTCAGATTGAACAACTCCGGATGTACCGCCATCAATGATGCACTGACTGCCGCTACGGTTTTGTTGCAGGCGATGCGCAGTTCCTTGTTCAGGTAAGCGACCACGTCATCCTCGTTGTTTCCGGAAACACCGGCAAAACGATCATGCCTCTCTGTCACCAATCCTGACCAGACCACTGCTCCGCTGCGCAAATCCTTCACGGTGGTTTCGATGGCGATGTTGATTTCGTCGCGATATTTGACGTTCAAGGTCAAGTTTTTGACCTCCCCGGACACCTCGAACATGGCTTTGCCGGCACCGCCGTCTTCCGGCACCTGATAGCCTTCCGCTTCAAACTGCATTTTGATGGCTGATGTGACCAGGTCCGCGATATCCTGATCGAGCAGCAATTGGCTTCCGCTCAATCCGCGAATTTGCTGAGTGCTGATCCCGACCAAGCGAGGATTGCGCTGTTCGCGCAGATCCGCATACCTGCCGATATGCACGGTCGCGGCATATCTGATCGCCGGCTTGGTGCTGTCCACAGCCGACTTCTGTCCGGTGATGGTATGCAGCCTACTGTCGCTGCCGAACCAGCCCGCTGCCGGCTCCCCCGAATCCTTGATGGTAGAACATCCGTTAGCAAAAACCAACAACACGATCAGCGCGATACGCTGTGACAATGAATGCATGAGCTACACCTCGGGATAATTCAAGCGGGACAGCCGAACTTGACTAATATTTCTGAGTAAACACTGATTGCGGGGAAAAGTAAGGCAGAAGTTCTGCACAAGCGCTGTCTCAGCGAAAATGATCCCAGCAGACCGTCCGAATTAACTCGGACTCAACCCCGGCACCCTGCAAAAACTTGAGATCATTTCTGTGCGTGATGAAGTTGCGTGGCGTTGTTGCCAGACACGGGAAGATAACGAACCAGTTCGTTAAGTGCCATCGTATAAACTTCGCGTTTAAATTCGATCACCGCGCTGATGTCCAGCCAGTAATCGTTCCAGCGCCATGCATCAAACTCAGGATGCGAACTGGCACGCAGACAGACATCACAATCACGACCTATCAAACGCAGCAGGAACCAGATCTGTTTCTGGCCGCGATACCCGCCGCGCGATTCACGTTTGCTCCAGCTCTGCGGGACCTCATAACGCATCCATTCGCGGGTGCGTCCGAGTATCTTCACATGTTCCGGCAGCAAACCGACTTCTTCGTTCAACTCGCGGTACATCGCCTGTTCCGGGGTTTCGCCATGCTGTATGCCGCCCTGCGGAAATTGCCATGCATGCTGCCTTACCCGCTTGCCCCAGAACACCTGGTTCATCTCATTCGTGATAATGATACCGACATTCGGGCGGTAGCCGTCTCGGTCTATCATTTTCGACTCTATTCGTTAAATATTAATGTTTCGATTCTTTCACATTTCGGCTGCAATGGAAAGGCTATCAACCGCCCTTGCACACCCGCCCGGTAAAAGCACCTCTAAGCAAGTGTTCAGGACGAGGGAGACGAACTGCGCGCATTCCCTGTAAAATCGATGTATCAATTTTATAACCGGGTAGTACTCACCATGCGCGTTTCGCAATTTTTCATCTCCACTCTCAAGGAAGCTCCTTCCGAAGCGGAACTTCCCAGCCACAAACTGATGCTGCGTGCCGGTTATATCAAGAAATTGGCCAGCGGACTCTACACCTGGATGCCGCTAGGTCTGCGCGTATTGCGCAAGGTGGAAAACGTGGTGCGCGAAGAAATGGACAGGAGCGGCGGGATCGAATTGCTGATGCCTGCAGTACAACCCGCCGAGCTGTGGCAGGAAACCGGGCGCTGGGAAGTGTTCGGGCCACAGATGCTGAAGATCAGGGACAGGCATGACAATCAATTCTGCTTCGGCCCGACCCATGAGGAAGTAATCACCGACATCGCGCGACGCGAAATACGCAGCTATCGGCAGCTACCGATCAATTTCTATCAGATCCAAACCAAGTTTCGCGACGAAGTAAGGCCGCGTTTCGGCGTGATGCGTGCACGCGAATTCCTGATGAAAGATGCCTATTCATTCCATGCCGACTTATCCAGCCTGGAACAGACCTATCGCATCATGTACGACACCTACAGCCGTATCTTCACCCGCCTTGGCCTGAAATTCCGCGCCGTTGCGGCCGATACCGGTGCGATCGGCGGCAGCGGCTCGCATGAGTTTCATGTGCTGGCGGATGCGGGCGAAGACGCGCTGGCTTACTGCCCCTCCTCGGATTACGCCGCGAATGTGGAGCTGGCGGAAGCAGTTGCTCCAAACACGCCGCGTGCCGCGGCTACAGAAACGATGCGTGACGTCGAGACTCCCAGGCAGACCACATGCGAACAGGTTGCGGAATTGCTCGGCATCCCGTTGCAGCGCACAGTGAAGCTTATTGCGCTGACCGCTGCTGGCAAACTGCACGTACTGCTGTTGCGCGGCGATCACAGCCTGAACGAAGTTAAAGTCAGCAAGCTGTTCGGCCTCGCCGATTTCCGCTTCGCCTCGGAAGAGGAAATCCGCGCCAGTTTCAACTGCCCGCCCGGCTTCCTCGGTCCAGTCGGTATCGACCGATCGAAGATACGCGTGATCGCCGACCGCACCGTGGCTGCGATGAGTGATTTCGTGGTGGGTGCGAACCGCCCCAAGTTCCACACTGCCGGGGTGAACTGGAAGCGTGACCTGCCCGAACCAGACTTGGTTGCGGATATCCGCAACGTGGTCGAAGGCGACCCGTCACCGGACGGAAAGGGCACACTGGAAATCTGTCGCGGTATCGAAGTCGGCCATATCTTCCAGTTGCGCACCAAATACGCCGCAGCGCTCAAAGCCACTTATCTGGACGCGCAGGGCAAAGCGCAAACCCTCGAGATGGGATGCTACGGCATCGGTGTTTCTCGCATCGTCGCCGCAGCCATCGAACAGAACTTCGACGAACGCGGTATCATGCTGCCGGCTGCAATGGCTCCGTTCCAGATCGTCATCGTCCCGATCGGCATGGGCAAAAGCGATGCGGTACTCCAAGCTGTGGAACAACTGTATGAAGTATTGAAAATGGCCGGCATCGAGGTGCTATTGGACGACCGCGACGAGCGTCCCGGCGTAATGTTTGCCGACATGGAACTGATTGGTATCCCGCACCGCATCGTCATCAGCGAGCGCAGCCTGAAGGAAGGGATGCTGGAATATCAGGGCCGCCGGGATGCTGCCGCACAAACTATCCCCTTGCAAAATGCTGTGGAATTCTTAAAATCCAGACTATGCGACTAAACACACCGTCATGTTCACATCATCCGGCCTTGCAAGTTTGCTTGGCCGGTGTACTGTTCGTTTCCAGCGCGTACGCCGGCGCACAAGTCTACACGCCGCTTTCCGCCAGCGTCCGCGCGGTTCTCCATCACAGCGTATCGGACTTGGGTCAGCCAAAACATGCCTTCGCCTCACAGTATGAGGCGGACGTCTGGCTGATGGATATGTCGCGACGTTTGAAAGATCGCCTGCCGGACGCGGAATACCGGATGGATTTTCTCAAGACCGTGCATTACGAAGCCACGCGTGCCGGGCTTGATCCGCAGCTGGTGCTGGGCCTGATCGAAGTGGAAAGCGGCTTCAAGAAATACGCCGTGTCGCGCATGGGCGCACGCGGCTATATGCAGGTGATGCCTTTCTGGGTGAAGCAAATCGGTACCGCAGATCATAATCTGTTCCAACCTCGCATCAATCTGCGCTACGGTTGCACCATCTTGCGTCACTATCTGGATATCGAGCGGGGCAATTTGTACCGCGCGCTGGGTCGTTACAACGGCAGCCTGGGTAAACCGGGGTACCCTAATCTGGTACGAGCAGCCTGGCGCAACCATTGGTCATTGCCGGGACGCACGGTTGTCAGTCAACAAGCATCGGCTAGTTGAATTTCTTGTTTTTGATGTAAGTCTCGATACTGGCACGCGTCACTTCACCCGCCTGATAACTCACGAGTTCGCCATTTGGACTATACAGATAACTGGAAGGTAATACGTCCACCGCGCCAATCTGTCTGGCAGTTTTATAATCGCCCAATACCACCGGATAGCTAATGCCATGCGCCCGTGCAAAATCCGCCACTTTGTTGCGCTCGCCCGATTGCATGGCTATCCCGATAACCACCAGATCCTTGTCTTGGTGCGCGGTGTGCAAACTGCTCAGCTCGGGAATCTCGCTCAGACAGGGCGAGCACCAGGTCGCCCAGAAATTCACCAATACCCATTTCCCCCGATAATCGGCAAGATTATGCGTCTTGCCCTGAATATCATGCAGCACAAAGTCAGCTGCGTGAATTGGCGATGAACAGGCCAATAAAAGAGCTAACAACCAGCCAAGCTTAAGCACAATCGAACATCTTCGTCCTAGCCCGCCATGCTCCAGGGTTGAACGACGGGTGACATTGTTAATGACCGTGCTTATCAGCTGCATTACCCTCATCCGATTCTTCCTGGCTGTCCCCGTGTTCGGAAGCATGGGTCAAATACAACGCCAGTGCGATCAGAGCGATACTCGCGCCAAGGTAAACCAGATCCAGCGGAGTGCTCAACTTCATGTTCAACGCCTCCTCGAACAATGTGACGATCAGGATCATCAGTATCACTTTGGCCAGGCGAGACTTCAGATCATCCAGATTATTGATGACCAGAATCTTGCTGGAGGACTTGCTGCCATGGGCCTGGTCGATGTCGCTGATGAACAACTCGTATAGGCCCAGCGAAAAGATCAGCATCACGATCGCCAGCAGATAGCCGTCCACCACTTCCACGATATGCGAGACCGTGCTGTCATGCAGCACCTTGCGCGCTTCTTCGGTCATACCGGAATCGGCATAATGCAATGCGTGCTGAAACAGATACACCACGTCCACGGTGGCCATGTAAAAAATCGCAAACCCGGCCAGCAAGCTGCCCACTACCGCGGCAATGATCACGAAACGACTGTTCCACAATGCACCTTCAAACAACTTCTCAAGAAAATTCATATCCCGCTCCAGAAAAAAATGCCACGCATTAAAGCGCAAGTAAGCGCAATGGGCAAGTCTGCATTATATAACGCTCTCGCCGCTCCTTCACCCGGGCAGGCACGCTACCCGACTTCACGGTTACTCCTGCAGAAATAGAATGTAATCAAGCGTTGGTGAGCGCGAGGAGTTCCTGCAAACTCAGATCCGTATTTTTTTCAAGCTGTCCGGTACAGGACGAAATCCACCGCCGCAAGGGGTCATCACTTGGTTCGGTGAGTGATATCCCGTTATCGAGCACGAACAATCGCAGTAATTCGCTGGCACGGATCCGGTTTGCATCACGCATCAGCAGCCAGCCCTGCCCTTCTGCCTTACGCACCATGGAAGCTCCGGCCAGTTTTTCGAGTATCCTTTCCAGTTCGTCATATCCGATTTGCAGGGACTTGGACATCTCCGGAAAGGTGCTCACTTTTCCCTGCTGGAATCCGTTTAACATGGCCTGCAATACGCGCAGCGCATCGAGCAAACGGGTGGTAGACGACGGCTGTTGTGTGGCAGGTGTCCGCCAGTGCGACAATGACGCCGCGATCTCGGCGCCGAACAGGATGGTCAACCAGGACAGGTATATCCACAACAGGAAGATCGGCACACTGGCAAACGCACCATACACCAGTTTGTAGGTCGGAAAATGGCTGACGAAATAGCCAAATACCCGGTTCATGGTTTCGAACAACACGGCCGCCACCAATGCGCCGATCAGAGCATGACTGCGCGGCACATAGCGGTTCGGCACTAGCCTGAACAACAGAGCAAACGCCAGCGTCGTGAACAATACCGGCAATGTCTTCAGTGCCCCGATGCCGAACAACGGAATATGTTGGGCGTAGCCCATGGACAACCCGACCAGCCATGAAGTCAGCGACAGACTCGCCCCGATCAGCAACGGAGCAAGGGTGAGCACGGCCCAGTAGACTACCAGACGCTTGACCAGCGGACGGGGTCGGGCCACCCGCCATATCACGTTGAATGCCCGGTCTATGGTCAGCATCATCGACATCGCGGTAAGCACGAGAAAACCGATGCCTACCGTAGTGAGACGGGCCGCACTTTCGGTGAATTGCTGCATATATCGTGTGATCACCATTCCGGCGGTTTCCGGCATCAGATTGCTCAGCAGGTAGGTCTTGATCTGAACCGAAAAATTCTCGAATAACGGGAACGCCGAAAACATCGTCAAGGCGATCGTGAACAGCGGAACCAGCGACAGCAGCGTGGTAAATGTCAAACTCGCTGCGGTTTGAGTACATTTATCCTGTGAGAAACGCACCGCAATGAAGCGGACCAAAGCGTGGATATCTTGCAAATTCTTTCGCATAGCCTGACAGTTTCCCTATAATTACCCCATGACAAGCAACAACGAAATCCTCGTACTTTTTTACAGCCAGCATGGTGCGACACAACAAATGGCACAACTGATTGCACGCGGCGTAGAACAAGTCGGAGGTGCACGCGCACGGTTGCGCACTGTACCCAAAATCTCCACCGGTTGCGAAACGACCGAACCCGCCATCCCGGAAAGCGGCGCGCCCTACGTCGAATTGCGCGATCTCGAAGAATGTATCGGCCTGGCGCTGGGTAGTCCCACGCGCTTTGGCAACATGGCCTCGGCAATGAAATACTTCTGGGATGGCACGGGTGGATTATGGATGAAACATGCACTGGTCGGCAAACCCGCCGCACTGTTCACCTCCACCGGGACGATGCACGGTGGCCAGGAAAGCACCTTGCTGTCGATGATGTTGCCGTTGCTGCATCACGGCATGCTGATCGTCGGCCTGCCCTATTCCGAAGCGGAACTCGGCTCCACACAAAGCGGGGGCACACCTTATGGCGCAAGTCATGTTTCCGGACTGGCAAACGACCGGGCTATCAGCGTTGCCGAGAAGAAACTGTGCATGGCGCTCGGCAAGCGCCTCGCTCAAACCGCTTTGAAACTCTCGACATGAGGTTCAAATGAACAATGCCCGCGAAGCCAGACTGATGTTGCGCTCCCATCGCTACGGTGTGCTCAGCACTCTGTCGAAAAAATTCGAAGGTTATCCGTTCGGATCGATCACGCCATATCTGGTGGATCACGATGGCAGCCTGCTGATACTGATCAGCACACTCGCCGAGCACACCAAGAATATCCTGCATGATCCTCGTATCAGCCTGATCACCCACGACCAGCGTGATCCGCAGATCCAGACCCAGGGGCGCGTCACAGTGGTTGGGAACGCCGAGCCGGAGCCTGAACGCGAGCTGGCCGGGTTGCGCTATCTGCGCTATTTCCCGGAAGCCCAGGCTTACTTCGCGATGCATGACTTTTCCTTCTATCGCATCCGCCCGGTGGGGATTCGCTACATCGGCGGTTTTGGTCGCATCCACTGGGTGGACATGGAAAACTATGCGGTGCAGCCCTACCCATTGATAGAACAGGAATCCGACGTGATCGCGCACATGAACTCAGATCATCAGGACACAATGCGAAACTACTGCCGGCATTACCACCAATGCACAGCGCTGAATGTAACGATGCTGGGCATAGACCTGGACGGTTTCGATGTGCGTGCCGATGACAAGATATTGAGGTTTGATTTTGCGCAGCCGGTGATCGATGCGCCACAAGCGCGGAGTGCACTGGTTGAAATGGCGCACGCCTCAAAACAATGAAATAAATGGGTCGTTATGTATGTACCGTTCGCCCTGTTGTTGAAGGGCGAACGGCGTGCGACTAACTTTGCGGAACTGCGTCTGGTTAGAAACGGAAGCCCAGTTTGGCGCTATAGGATGGAGCCGAACCCGTCTTGTCGTATTCCAAAGCAAGATTCACCAATCCAAAATTCAGATTGCCACCAACAAAGAATTTATTTTGACGGAAAGATTCTTTCGTCAGCCCACCCACGTTTGGAGTGCTGTCAACCCAGACGGTGCCTACGCCCGCATACGGAGTAAAAATGGCAAAGCCCTTGGAAACAGACACGTCCAGGCTTTTGGTGCTTAAATCAAGTTGACTCACCCCGCTCAATTTTGTCAGCGCTCCACGGATGCCGACAGCGGGTAGGGCCACACCACCCTCAAGTATCGCATAACGTAATTCCCCGCCATAAAGCTTGATATTGGTGGTTGGTATGGCTGAGTAAAAGGCTCCGACATCGATGTTCAAAGGAAGGCCTTTAAAGACATGCAATTTCGGCACGATAATGGAATTCAAAGCGCTGCCGCCATTTGTTGCTGTAGACCAGAGCGCTGAGTTTTGCATTTTTGTCGAAGTCACTTCCAGACCCAGATCAAATCCTGTCACGCCCAGCGGAGTAGGAGGGGTGACGGCTTTGTAACTTAGAGCAGAACCCAAGTCTTCGGAGAATAATTTGAAATTAGACTGACCCAAATTTTGCAATGTAGTGATGTTGGCTGCCCAGACAGGTTGAACGAAACATCCCAGCACACATAACAACGATAAGCTCTTTTTCATAACGGATAACCTTTCTGTGGTTTGCGGAAAATTCATGTCGTACCTGCTAGCTGTACCGGAATCAGCTTAGCGCAATTGCTGACGC
>JBDTPM010000275.1:0-3502 GCA_039932695.1 Gallionella sp.
CGGACAGGTTCGATTTCACAAAGATGTTCTGGTAGGTCGGTTCGATGCAGGCCGACACACCGATGATGTTGGAGATGGTCGCGGTCGGGGCGATCGCGATACAGTTCGAATTGCGCATGCCATGCTGCTTGATACGCGTACGCAACGCATCCCAATCCATGCTGACCGACATATCCACCTCGACATATCCGCCGCGCTCCTGCCGCAACATCTCCAGCGTATCCTGCGGCAGGATGCCGCGGTCCCACAGGCTGCCGCGATATGTTGCATAACGGCCGCGCTCTTCGGCCAACTCGGTGGACGCCCAGTAGGCGTAGTAACACACCGCCTCCATCGACCGGTCGGCGAACTCGACTGCCGCCTCGGATGAATAGGCGATGCGCAGATCGTGCAGGCAATCCTGGAAGCCCATGATGCCCAGACCCACCGGACGGTGCTTGAGATTGGAATTGCGCGCCTTGTCGACCGCGTAGTAGTTGATGTCGATCACGTTATCCAGCATGCGCATCGCGGTAGTGATGGTACGGCGCAACTTGTCATGATCGATCTGCCCGGCCTTTTCGTGTCCTTTCGGATACAGATGCGCAGCCAGGTTGATCGAACCGAGATTGCACACGGCGATCTCCGAGTCCGAGGTGTTCAGCGTGATCTCGGTGCACAGGTTGGAGCTGTGCACCACTCCGACGTGCTGCTGCGGCGAACGGATGTTGCAAGGATCCTTGAAGGTGATCCACGGATGCCCGGTCTCGAACAGCATGGTCAGCATCTTGCGCCACAGGCTCGCCGCCGGAACCTTTTTGAACAGCTTCAGTTCGCCGGTGACCGTCTTTGCTTCATAAGCGGTATAGGCACGCTCGAAATCGGCGCCGAACTTGTCGTGCAGATCCGGCACATTGGATGGCGAGAACAGGGTCCAGTCGCCGCCTTCCATGACGCGCTTCATGAACAGGTCTGGGATCCAGTTGGCGGTATTCATGTCGTGGGTGCGGCGGCGGTCATCGCCGGTGTTCTTGCGCAGATCGAGGAATTCCTCGATATCCAGATGCCAGGTTTCCAGATAGGCGCACACCGCCCCCTTGCGCTTACCGCCCTGATTCACCGCGACAGCGGTATCGTTCACCACCTTCAGGAACGGCACCACGCCCTGCGACTGGCCATTCGTCCCCTTGATGTGCGCCCCCAGCGCGCGCACCGGCGTCCAGTCGTTGCCCAATCCACCCGCATATTTGGCGAGCAGTGCATTTTCCTTGATGGCTTCATAGATACCGTCCAGATCGTCCGCCACCGTGGTCAGGTAGCAGGAGGACAACTGCGAACGCAGCGAGCCGGAATTGAACAGGGTCGGCGTCGAACTCATGAAGTCGAAGCTGGACAGCAGACGGTAAAATTCCACCGCGCGCGCTTCGCGATCTATCTCGTTCAGTGCCAGCCCCATCGCGACGCGCATGAAAAAGGCCTGCGGCAATTCGATGCGCTTGCCTTCTATGTGAAGGAAGTAGCGGTCACACAAGGTCTGCAGGCCGAGATAACCGAATTGCAGGTCACGCTGCGCATCGAGCTCCCTGGCCAGCCGCTTCAGATCGAACTGACCCAGGCGCGCATCGAGCAATTCCGCTTTAATACCCTGCTTGATGAACTTCGGAAAATATTCTGCATAGCGTGTGGCCATGTCTCCGGGCGCGATCTCTTCGCCCAGCGTCTCGCTGCAGATCGTATTCAGCAGCAGGCGCGCAGTGACAAAATTGTAGGCCGGCTCTTTTTCGATCAATGAGCGCGCGGAAAGCACCAGGCACTTGCGCACCTCGTGTCGCGCCACACCATCGTACAGATCCTTGAGGGTCAGCTTGATGACCGCATCTGCGGCAACCGCGTCGCCCAGCCCCGCGCAGGCATCCTGCACCAGCGCAGAAAGGCGATCCAGATCGAGCGGACGCGCCACCCCGTCCTGATCGACGACGTTGATGACGTGGATCGGCTCCTTGGTCTTTGCCTTCGCCTTGGCGCGTGACTGCGCCCGCTCCTCGCGGTACAGCACATAGGTGCGTGCAACGTCATGCTCTCCGGAACGCATCAATCCCAGCTCGACCTGATCCTGGATATCTTCGATGTGCATCGTCCCGCCATGAGGCTGGCGGCGCAACAGCGCCGAGACGACACCGTTGGTCAACTGCTCGACGATCTCGCGGACGCGAGCCGACGCCGCGCCCTGACCTCCGTTCACCGCGATGAACGCCTTGGTCAATGCGATCGAGATCTTGGCGGGCTCAAAAACCACCACCGAACCATTGCGGCGGATTACTTTATATTGATCGAACGGATTTGAAATGGATGACGGGACTGGATCGGGGACATCGCTGGTATGCATTGGAGAGGTTGGAACGCTATCGGTAGCGGCATGCAGCATATACGAACTCCCTTAAAATCCCTGTTGAACCGGAAAATCAAAAACCACTACATCTAGTATTTTTTCTCAGTGGCGGAGCTAATTGTAGTAGTTAACAAAAATATTGCAAGTAAAAAGTGAGATTTTTTACCTGTCGGTTCACCGGATCGCTGTCTGGAAAACACCGCTCAATATTTCGCATCACACACGACAGAAACCGGGGGGCAGACGAGCTTCATCCGCCGATCCGGCATGGCATCAAGCAGTTCTACAGGATTCATTCCGCGAATTCCGCGGGGCAAGGCGTGACCAGACTTATGCCTGACACAAACCCGCGAGGTAGCGCGTCCAGTCGAAACAGGGGCCGGGGTCGGTCTTGCGCTGCGGAGCGATGTCGCTGTGGCCGGCTATACCGCAAAACGGGTAGGCCGTCCGCAACGCCACAGTCAGATGATCGAGTGTGGCATATTGCGCATCGGTGAACGGGACGGTATCGCTGCCCTCCAGCTCGATGCCGACAGAAAAATCGTTGCAGCCTCTCCTGCCCTGCCAGCACGACTCACCGGCATGCCAGGCACGTTTTGAGCAGGGAACGAACTGGATGATGTGACCGTCGCGGCGCACCAGGAAGTGCGCCGACACCCTGATCCCGGCAATGGTCTGGTAATAGGGATGTGCGCTCGCATCCAGGGTATTGGTGAACAGCCGTTGCACGCCATCGCCGCCAAACTCGCCGGGTGGCAGGCTGATGTTGTGTATCACCAGCAATTCGACAGGGCCGGCAGGCCGGTCATCACAGTTCGGCGACGGGATATACTCGCCGCCGACCAGCAATCCTTGCGCATCAATCCTATTCTCAGTCCCTTATCTAAACAACTTGATAGCTGCCAAAGCATCTGCTGGCGAAAAAGCCTACATGTTCGTCACGGAACTTACACATTTATGATTGATCTGTTTGGATAAGATTCAGAATCTTTTGGATAGCTTGAGTCAAACTTAGGACATTTGATGCTCCAAATTTTTCAAGTTCTTTGGCTTTTTTTAAAATATCATGTTTGTCAGCGGTTATAAAAATGTGAGTGTTAGCTGATGAATTATCTCGTTTAGAACTGTTTATAT
>JBDTPM010000276.1:0-4550 GCA_039932695.1 Gallionella sp.
CGCGTAGGGCGCAATAACCAACGGGCATTGCGCCGGATGTCATTTTCATTCGGTGCAATGCGCTACGCTTATTGCACCCTACATTTGCTGTACAAAATTATTAGTCACCTTCAAACTCGCACAGTGCGAATACTTTCTGCCCCATTTTCCCCAACCGTGCCCGTCCGCCGATGTCCGGCAGGTCGATGATGAAGCAGCATTCGACGATCTTGCCGCCCATCTTGACTATCAGTTTGCAGGCGGCCTCGGCGGTGCCGCCGGTGGCGATCAGGTCGTCCACCAGCAGCACGCGGTCGCCCTTCTGTATCGCGTCGGTGTGGATCTCGATGCGGTCGGTGCCGTATTCGAGCGCGTAGTCGTGGCCGATGGTTTCGGCGGGCAGCTTGCCTTTTTTGCGGATCGGGATGAAGCCCTTGTTCAGCGCGTAGGCCAGCGCTGCACCGAAGATGAAGCCGCGCGCTTCGATGCCGGCGATCTTGTCGATCTTCACGTCCTGGTAGCGCTGGGCCAGCTCATCTATCGTGGCACGAAAACCGACCGGATCTTTGAGCAAGGTGGTGATGTCGCGGAACTGGATGCCCTGCTTGGGATAGTGCGGGACGGTGCGGATGTGTGATTTTATTGTCATGGCAACTCTTTCTAAATGGTGTACAGCAATTCAAATAAACATATAAACAACATCCATTTGTAGGAGCGGGCCATGCCCGCGACCCTTCGACAAGCTCAGGGCGAACGGGATATATTTGTCGCGGACATGGCCCGCTCCTACACTATTGTTTCAGTATCCGTCCCGCCACAGCGGACAGTTTTTTCACCATCGCTGCATCGCGCGCTTCCGGCGCGGTGATGATGGCGTGTTGCAATGCGCTGCGGCAAGAGCACACACTTGCTTCTGTATCGGATTGCACGCGCGGCGCGACGTTTTTCACCAGCTCACGCGCCTTGTCGGCGTTCGCCAGCAGCACCTTCACGATTGCATCGACTGTGACGTCATCATGATTCGGGTGCCAGCAGTCGTAGTCGGTGACCATCGCGACGGTGGCGTAGCAGATCTCGGCTTCACGCGCGAGCTTGGCTTCCGGCATGTTGGTCATGCCGATCACATCGCACTGCCATGAGCGATACAGCTCGGATTCCGCCAGACTTGAGAACTGCGGCCCTTCCATCACCAGATAAGTGCCTCCACGCGCCGCCGGGATGCCGACCTGCTGCGCGGCAGCATAAAGATGCTCCCCCATGCGGCTGCACACCGGATGCGCCATCGAGACATGCGCGACCAGGCCGTCGCCGAAGAAACTTTTTTCGCGCGCAAAAGTGCGGTCGATGAACTGATCGACGATAACGAACATGCCCGGTGTGAGATGCTCACGCAACGAACCCACCGCGCTCACCGAAACGATATCGGTCACACCGAGGCGCTTGAGCGCATCGATGTTGGCGCGAAAGTTGATCCCGGAGGGTGGAATACGATGCCCGCGCCCATGGCGAGGCAGAAATGCGATGGATAGACCGGCGAGTTCGCCGATCATGACTTCATCCGTAGGCTCGCCGAATGAAGAAACCGCCTTCACCCAGCGGGTGTGCTCCAGACCCTCGATGTTGTAAACGCCGCTGCCGCCTATGATGCCCAACATTTTTTACTCCGTAGTCTCAAGTCACGATACGCACGCGCGGTGTCAGCGCGCACATCAATTCATAGCTGACGGTACCCGCAGCTCGCGCCACTTCCTCGATCGGCAAGTCCTCGCCCCATAACACCACACGACTGCCGACATCGGCTGCTGGCAAGGCGCTCAAGTCCGCATACAGCATGTCCATCGAGACGCGCCCGACCGTTCGCGTGCGCTGGCCGTCCACCAGTATCGGCGTGCCGTTAGTCGCGCACCCGCCAGGGGTAGGCCGGTGGGTACCCGGAGCACCCGCAAGGGGTACGCCGCCGGACACTCGGACTTCGTCCGGTCTTGGCGCAGCCTCCGGCTCCACCCTTCCGCTCTGTCTTGGATAACCATCGGCGTAGCCGCAGGCGACGATGCCGATGCGCATCGAATGATTTGCACGGAACATTGCGCCATAGCCGACTTCATCTCCGGCACGTAAATCCTGCGTGGCGATGATGCGGCTGCCCAGAGTCATCGCGGGCTTCAACCCGAGTTGCTGCGCGCTGACTTCTGCAAACGGCGATGCGCCATACAGCATGATGCCGGGGCGCACCCAATCACCATGCGACTCAGGGTAACGCAACAGTGCGGCGGAATTCGCCAGTGAGCGTGCGACTCGATAGGATGCGGCGAGGTCGTTGAACAAGGCGAGCGGCTCAGCCACTCCGCGCGTCTCGTCGGCATTCGCGAAATGCGTCATCAGCGTGATGTCGCGCACGGCACGGTGACGTCGCAGTTGTTCGAATGCCTGCGCCACTTGCTGCGGCGCAAAACCCAGACGGTTCATGCCGCTGTTCACCTTGAGCCAGACGTCCAGCGTCCCGCTGCCCGGATGGGCATCCAGCAAGGTGATCTGCTCCGAGCTATGGATCACGCTGGTCAAATTGTATTCAGCGATGACGGGCAGGTCTTCCGCGCTGAAAAATCCTTCCAGCAGCAGGATGGTCTGGCGAAAACCCGCTTCGCGCAATTGCACCGCGTCCTGGATATCCAGCAGAGCATATCCATCTGTCGCAGCCAAAGCTTCCGCAGCACGCAGCAGGCCGTGCCCGTAGCCATCTGCCTTGATCACCGCCATGATCCGTGCTGTCGGCGCGGCGCGGCGCGCCACTTCGAGATTGCTCTCCAGCGCATTCAAGTCCAGCTTGGCCTGTATCGGACGTGGCATGAAAATCGGCTTACCGCAAGGGTTTTTGACAGTTCGAATGATAGCAGGGGCAATGCTTTCGTGTTATAAAACGAACTGATAAAAAAATCTCCAAGTAATGAATCTCGGTTTCTACATCATCCTGGCGGCGCAGTTTTTATCCGCGCTCGCGGACAACGCCCTGCTGTTTGCCGCCATCGCCCTGCTTAATGATCTAAGCTCGCCGGCTTGGCACACGCCGGTACTGCAACAGGGTTTCATCATCTCTTACATCGTGCTGGCACCCTTCGTCGGCGCATTTGCCGACTCGCTGCCCAAGGGGCGCGTGATGTTCATCAGCAACATCATCAAGCTGGCGGGTTGTATCGCGATGCTGCTCGGCGTCCATCCGCTGTTGGCATACGGTCTTGTCGGCCTGGGAGCTGCCGCCTATTCCCCGGCCAAATACGGCATCCTCACCGAATATCTGCCCCCGGCGAAATTAGTGCTGGCGAACAGCTGGATGGAAGGTCTTACCGTAGCCGCCATCGTGCTCGGTGCGGTGGTGAGCGGCATGCTGATCAGCCCAGGCAACGCCACGCCGATATTGCATGCACTGAATATCCCGCTGCTCGATAGCGCCGCGGAGCTGGCTATCGTCGCAATCGTACTGATATACATCGCCGCTGCGATCTTTAACCTTTACATCCCGTACGTGCCTATCGACCACAGGCCCTTCAGCCGCAACCCGCTCTTCCTGACCATGGATTTCTGGCACTGTTTCAGACTGCTATGGAAAGACCCGCTCGGCCAAGTCTCGCTGGCGGTCACCACCTTGTTCTGGGGTGCCGGAGCCACGCTACGCCTGCTGGTACTGACCTGGGCTGCAATAGCGCTGAATTACGATATCGGGGAAGGCGCCAAGCTCACTGCCTGGGTGGCCATCGGCATCGCGATCGGCGCGGTGCTGGCGGCGAAATTCGTCAAGCTGGAACACTCGGTCAAAGTGCTGCCGGTCGGCATCGCGATGGGCTTGCTGGTGCTGGTGATGATCCCGATCACCAACAGCACGCTGGCGACTTTCCTGCTGATCGCGATCGGCGCGATGGGGGGCTACTTCGTCGTGCCGATGAATGCGCTGCTGCAACATCGCGGCCACCTGCTGATGGGCGCGGGACGCTCGATCGCGGTGCAGAATTTCAACGAGAACCTGAGCATCTTCGCGATGCTGGGACTGTATGCAGTGATGGAAAAACTGGAATTCAGCATCTACCTGATCATTCTGGTGTTCGGCCTGCTGCTGGCCGGCATCATGAGCGCTTTGTACAAGCGACATGGCCATGACCAGGATTGGGGACAGATGTAGGGGTACGGCGTGCCGTGCCCCTACCCGCCCAATAACGCTTCAAACTCCTCAAGCGGAACAGGCTTGCTGAACAGATAGCCCTGATAGGCCATGCAGCCGTGCTCCTTGAGGAAGGCCAGTTGCGCTTCGGTTTCCACCCCTTCGGCGATCACGTTCAGACGGAAATTCCGCGCCATGTCGATAATGGTCTGCACCAATACCGCATCGTTCGGGTCAGAGGTGATGCCGCGGACAAAACTCTGATCGATTTTGAGTTGGTCCAGCGGCAACAACTTCAAATAGGATAACGACGAATAACCGGTGCCGAAATCGTCCATCGACAACCCGACTCCCAATCCTTTGAGCGCATGCATTATTTCCACCGTGCCCTGCACGTCATCCAGCACCACGCTTTCGGTCA
>JBDTPM010000277.1:0-1705 GCA_039932695.1 Gallionella sp.
TCAATACATGACCCTGATAGCACAGCGTGGCAGCGGTGTTGCTGCTCTTGCGGTATAGCCGCGCATCCGGGTCGGTCCGGCTGGCGTGAGTGTCGTTGCTGCGGGGTTTGCCCTTCCAGTCCGCTTGCGCGTTGCGCCCGTTGCCACCGGGATTGGAATCGTCCGCTTCATCCTTCGGACGGAAACTCTTCTGGCTGGCCCAGGCTTGGATCAAGGTGCCGTCCACCGAGAAGTGTTCCTTTGACAGCAGGTTGCGCTTGTCCGCCAAGGTCATGACTTCGGTAAAGAATGCCTCGATGACTTCATGCTCAAACAGCCGGTCCCGGTTCTTCGAGAATACCGAGTGATCCCACACGGCATGGTCCATGGGTATTCCCACAAACCAGCGGAACAGCAGGTTGTATTTCATCTGTTCGCACAGCATCCGCTCCGAGCGCACCGAGTAGAACACTTGCAGCAACAGGGCGCGCATGAGTTTCTCAGGGGCGATGGAGTCTCGTCCGGAATCTGCGTAGATGGTGTCAAACAGACCATTGAGCCGTGCCAGCGCTTCGTTGACCAGCAGCCTGACCGCGCGCAGCGGGTGATCAGTAGGCACATAGTCTTCCAGCTTACTTACCGTAAACAGGCTCTCTTGCATTGCATCCGTTCCGCGCATCGTTTAATCTCCAAAATCATGAACACGGTATCAATAACGATGGCCCCGCAAACCGCGTTGACTCGCGGAGGAATTTCAACAGCCTGTTAGGTCTCAAACCCCTCCCAACCTCCCCTTGTCAGGGGAGGAGCTGGAATAAAGGGATATGCAGGTTAACTGGCGGGGCCGAAAGGTGCATCCGCAGTCTCTTGCAACACCCCAAGGAACGCTGCACCGTAACGTGTCAATTTGGCTTGCCCGATACCGCTGATTTGCGCCAATTCATCCAGCGTACCGGGGCGGCGATTGAGTATCTCCAGCAGGGTGCTGTCGTGGAAGATGACATAGGGCGGCACACCTTGTTCGCGGGCGAGTGACAAGCGTTTGGCCTTGAGGGCGAGCCACAACGGATCTTCATTCGCGCCGGCAAAAGGTTCGCGCGACTTGGCAGTGCGTTCGGCGCGTTGAGCTTTACGTTTGACCGGGTCGGCATCGCGGCGCAGCCAGACAGGTTGTTCGCCACGCAGTATCGGACGCGCGGCTTCAGTGAGTTTCAGTCCGCCGTATGCCTCGATGTCCGACTCCAATATCCCGCTCGCCACCAGTTGGCGATATACGCTGCTCCATTGCGCGGCATTCAACTCTTTGCCGATGCCGAAGGTGGAGAGCTTTTGATGATCGAACTTCTCGACTCGTTCGGTGGCCTTGCCGATCAGCACGTCGCACAAGTGCCCGGCGCCGAAGCGTTGTCCGGTGCGGAATACACAGGAGAGTGCCATCTGTGCGGCTTGTGTCGCATCCCAGGTTTCCACCGGCTCCAGACAATTGTCGCAAGCACCGCAGTTGCCCGGATGTTCTTCGCCGAAATAGCGCAGTACGGTTTGATGGCGGCAGGTGGTGGATTCACAGTAGCCGAGCAGAGCGTCCAGCTTTTGCCGTTCCAGGCGTTTGCGTTCTTCGGGTGCATCGCCGTTGTCTATCATCTGGCGCATCGACACGACATCACCCAGTCCGTAGGCCAGCCAGGCGTCGGCGGGCAGGCCGTCGCGCCCGGCGCGGCCGGTTTCC
>JBDTPM010000278.1:0-3109 GCA_039932695.1 Gallionella sp.
CGCGGATCGGGTTACTTTCCAGTGCGATGATATGTTTAAAGGTGGTGAATCCATTCGGGGCGAGCACCAGTACAACCGCACTCAAACCCACAACCAATACCATCAACCTGTTCTCAGGCGTATTGAAGCGCCCGCTCGCCAGGCGGTTTTCAATCATGTAACCCGCCCCATACAAACCCAGTGCCACAGTTCCCAGCACTGCACCGCCGTGGGTATTGCTCCAGATCAGCATCACCAGCGGGATGCAATAAAGCAGCCAGCGTTTGCCACTGCGCGCAAAGCCATCGAACAGTAGAAAGATTACAGCCAAATAAAAAAAGGAAAAAAGTTGCGGACGCTCGCCGGTATGTTGCAGGATCGCCATGCCGGCCAGTGCCGTGATCGCCAAGCCATACAGGCTGCCGATCCCGGCAAGACGGCAGCGAAGATACACGATGGCCAGACAGAGGGTCAGCAACCCGGCGCGAAGATAGATGATGCCATCGAGATCGAACCAGCGAAATACCGAATACAACAACACCTGGCCCAACCATTGGCTTTTCAGTATGGTCTGTCCGTATACATTGTTGGCATCGTACACACCGAACGGATCCGTCCCCGGAATCGCGCCGCTTTCCAGAATATTCCTGCCTGCGGCGATATGCCACCAGAAATCGATATCCCACACCCTGACCGCGAAGTAGCCGAAGAAGGTGATCAGCAGCGCGGCCAGCGCAAGGTATTCAAGGTAACTTCTTTTATTCATCGCATATCATCCATCCTGACCGGACAGATGTTTCTTTTAGCTCTTCTTCACCACCTGCATCGCAGTGGCCACCAACCCCGCGATGTCGGCAGCGTTGCCGGGGATGATCATGGTATTGCCCTGTTTGGCGATGTTGCCGAAGGCATCGACGAAACGTTCGGCCACCTTGAGATTGATGGCGGTGAGCCCGCCTTCACTCTGTATCGCCGCGGCGACCAGCCTGATCGATTCGGCGGTGGCATTGGCGACCAACAGCAATGCTTCGGCCTCACCCTGCGCGTTGTTGATCGCAGCTTGCCGGGTGCCTTCCGACTCGCGTATCGACGCGGTCATCAGGCCTTCGGCCAGGTTGATCTCTTCCTGTTTCTTGCCTTCCGATTGCGCGATCAGCGCGCGCTTTTCACGCTCTGCGGTGATCTGCTTCTGCATCGCGGCGAGCACTTGCTGCGGCGGAGTGATGTCCTTGATCTCATAACGCAGCACTTTCACACCCCAGGTCGGGCTGGCTTCGTCCAGCGCGAAAACCACGGTACGGTTGATCGCTTCGCGGTCTTCCAGCAATTTATCCAGGTCGCGCTTGCCGCATTCCGAACGCAGCGCGGTTTGCGCCAGCATCGTGATCGCGGCGAGGTAATTCGAAGTGCCATAGCTGGCGCGCGCCGCATCGGTCACCTGGTAATACAGCACACCGTCCACCTGCACCTGGGTATTGTCACGCGTGATGCAGACCTGCGGTGCGATATCGATCGGAAACTCGGTGAGGCGGTGGCGATAGGCAACGCGATCCATGAACGGAATGACGATGTTCAGGCCCGGCTCCAGCGTCCTGTTGAACTTGCCAAAGCGCTCGATCACCCATGCGTTTTGTTGCGGCACGATCTTGATCGTTTTGTATGCCAGAAATACCGCGAACACTCCCAATGCGATGACGAAAATATCCATATTCAATTCCCCCCCAAGACTAACTACTCGATTATCAAACCCTACTCGATAATTAAACGGCTTCCGACGATATCCCTGATGCGCCACACTTGCCGTGCCGCATCCGCAGCAGCTTTGGCGGACAGCTCGGCATCCCACTCGGCGCCGCGATAATTGACACGGGCATGGCGTTCGTCCAACCAACGAGCGATTTGCACGTCCTGTCCGATGTCATATGCGATGTTGGACTGGCCATGCAGTTTCGGTTGCTTTTGCTTCCAGAAATGTATCCACCCTACACTTATCGTGCACAGTACCGCCGCGATGACTGCCTGCCCTATCCACGCAACACCCAGATATGCTGCCAGGCCGGCGGTCGCCAGCCCGAACGCCACGGCGACCAGATAGAACGTGCTGCTGAGCATCTCGGCTATCACCAGCACCACCGCTGCCAGCCACCAGATCCAATACGCTTCCATCACGGCACCTCACAATTTTTTGACGGGCGCATTTTGCCACGTTTAAGGAAGTATTCGGCGGACAAATAAACCTGGATTCCGCAGTTGCGCCTCCGTTATCCTTCGATACGCGCATAAAACCGCGCTACTCAGGACGAACGGAGGTTCACCAAAATGGTGGCGTTACTTTTTGGCCGTTCGTGTTGAGTAGGCCGAAGGCCGTATCGAAACATAATCGGCCAACTGCGGAAAACAGGACAAAAACTCCCGCTTGCGGCGGGAGCAGAAGACCGGCCTATGCCGCCGCGGAACGCCTCAGTTGCAGCCGGACCAGACAACGGTCTATCCATTGCGCGGTCAATTTTTCCTGTACCGAATTTTGCCGTAAGCGGGCTTTCAGTCCGGGGAAATCGACACGATCCAGAGGTTGATCCTGATTGAAACAGGAAAAGACGTAGGTCGTTTTGCCGGTCGCGGGATCGATATGCGTTTGCAGGCATTGGGCGCAAATCTCTTTCATCATGCACTGCATCGGAGAATTGATCGAACCGATCGCGAAGTGATGCGGCTTCAGATAAGGCTTCAGCACCGCATGGCGTGCCCCCGCCACAGCCGCCATCATGCCGTCGGATCCGATCGCGATGATGCGGTCGGCATCGGCAAACGGGATCTGCTGGGTTCCGAGTCCACCGCTTGCATAGGCGGCCATCGCCTGAACGATATTGCCGACGAAGCTGTAATCCTGGGCCCGCGTAGGTAAAAAACCAGGCTCCTCGTCGCAGCACCAGACCACCACATCGGCGGCATTCTCGATCTCGGCCACCTTGTAACGGTCGATCGTCTTTTTGTAGCCGGCGAAATAAAGCACTTTCGATCCGGCCGCACGCAATGCCTGACCGATCGAGAACAGCACCGCATTCCCCAGCCCGCCTCCCACCAGCATCACGGTCTCATCGGCAGGGATCTCGGTCGGTGTGCCGGTCGG
>JBDTPM010000279.1:0-1606 GCA_039932695.1 Gallionella sp.
TTGAAACCAACCAACATTTTGTTGCGGAGTGCATATTAGGGTGGATATGTGACAGCAATATTACAACTTTCCGTCCGGTGCGTCGCAATAGCCGGGTTTCGGGTTTATTTTTAAGCCGGGCAGTCTTGTTCGTCCGCAATAACCGTGGTTTAATTGCGCTTATTATTTTGATAATCGTTTGATAATGGAAATATAGAATGATGAAATCGGCTCAGGTGGTAAAGGCATTGGCGGCTTTGGCGCAGCCCACGCGCCTGGCAATTTATCGCGTGCTGGTGGAGCAGGGGCCGGAGGGCATGGCGGCAGGTCGGGTGGCCGAAAAGCTGAAAGTGGCTCCGGCGACCATGTCGTTCCATTTTAAAACGCTCAGCCATGCCGGGCTGATTGAGAGCAGGCAGGAGGGGCGTTTCATCTATTACGCCGCGAATTTCGCGGTGATGAACGGCATGGTGGCGTACCTGACCGAGAACTGCTGCGGGGGGAATCAGGCAGCCTGCGCTGTGCCGGCAAAGAGGTGTTGATAACATAAACGGAGATGATGGAATGAGTAAAAAGCAATACAACGTGCTGGTGTTATGCACCGGCAATTCCGCGCGAAGTATTTTGGGCGAAGTGTTGTTCAATACGCTGGGCAAGGGGCGCTTCATTGCACACAGTGCGGGCAGCAAGCCGGCCGGTCGGGTCAACCCGTTCGCGTTGGAATTGCTCCAGCAGCAGGGTTTTGACACATCAGGTCTGCGCAGCAAGAGCTGGGATGAGTTTGCCGCAGCCGATGCACCAAATATCGATTTCATCTTCACCGTGTGCGACAACGCGGCAGGTGAAACTTGTCCGATCTGGCCGGGCAAGCCGGCCACGGCGCACTGGGGTATTCCTGACCCGGCGGCTGTGACCGGTGATGAAACAGCCAAACGCGCGGCTTTCCGCAAGGCATCCGAGCAGTTGGCGCGGCGCATCCAGTTGTTCATGAGCTTGCCCATCGAGTCGCTGGACAAGCTCACGCTGAAACAGCATCTCGCTGAAATCGGCCGCATCCAGGATTAATTTCAATAACCCGGTAGGGGCGTGATTTATACCAAAGGCAGGCAATTCACTATCCGCTAAAGCTGATGTGAAATTGACTCTCGCGCCCTGATCTATTCATGTGACAGCAGAAGGGCGTGATAAATCACGCCCCTACGATATGAAAAGGAATAACCAGATGAACCTGTTTGAGCGTTACCTGACCGTCTGGGTGGGGCTGTGCATCATCGCCGGTGTGCTGTTTGGGCAATTTTTGCCTGGTGTGTTTCATGCCATCGCCAGCCTGGAGATCGCCAAGGTGAACATCCCGGTGGGCGTGCTGGTGTGGGTGATGATCATTCCGATGCTGCTGCGCATCGACTTCGGCGCGCTGCATCAGGTCAAGGCACATAGCCGTGGTATCGGTGTCACGCTGTTCATCAACTGGGGCGTGAAGCCGTTCTCGATGGCTTTCCTCGGCTGGCTGTTCATCCGCCATGTATTTGCCGATTACTTGCCGCAGGACCAGATCGACAGTTATATCGCCGGCTTGATTTTGCTGGCCGCCGCACCCTGTACCGCAATGGTGTTCGTGTGGAGCAAT
>JBDTPM010000280.1:0-1906 GCA_039932695.1 Gallionella sp.
GCTAAGGCCATAGATCCTGATCTTGAGGTTGGAGATGAATATATCGAACAGATCGGGGTCGACGTGTCCGCCCAGCTTGAATTTGCCAAGGATGGTCAGCGATTCGGTAAGGGTCTTGCCCTTTTTATAGGGCCGGTCTTTGGCGGTGAGCGCCTCGAAGATATCGGCGATGCCCATCACTCTGGCCTGCACCGACATCTGTTCGCGGGTCAGCCCGCGCGGGTAACCCTTGCCGTCCATGCGCTCGTGATGACCGCCCGCATATTCCGGAACGTTCTTCAGGTGTTTCGGCCACGGCAGGGATTCCAGCATCTTTATCGTGACCTCGATGTGATGGTTGATGATCTCACGCTCTGCCGGGGTCAATGTGCCGGATGGTATCGTGAGATTCTCCAGCTCATCGTCACTGAGGAAATTGCTTTCCTTGCCATCGGCATCGCGCCATCGATAGCTGGCGATCTGGCGCACGCGCTGCTGAGCTTCGGCAGACATCGCCTCGCTGCCGACGTTGCAGTGTCTCAGGAATTCACGGTCCCGGTCGATTTGCGGGATTCTTTCAGCATAGTATCTTCGCGCCGCTTCGGCACGCTGAACATCCGCCCCGGCAGCAGCCACTTCGCGCAGCATGGTGATCTCTGCATCGCGCTTGAGCACTTCGAAACGAGTGTCCAGCAGATGGATGCGGTCGAACAGGGTCTGCAGTTTGGTCGCCTTGTCCACCACATGCACCGGCGTGGTGATCTTGCCGCAGTCATGCAGCAGACCGGCGATCTTTAATTCGCGCCGGTCCTGGTCGGTCATCACGAAATCACTGAGCGGACCGTGCTCAGAACGATTGACTGCCTCGGCGAGCATCATGGTCAATGCCGGCACACGGGCACAGTGCCCTCCGGTATAAGGCGACTTATCGTCGATCGCGGTATTGATGAGCTGGATGAAAGCCTCGAACAACTCTTCCAATTGCCCGATCAGGCGACGGTTGGTCAAGGCGATGGCCGCCTGGGACGCGAGCGACTCCAGCAACTGCTGGTCATCCGCTGAAAACTGGACGATCTCTCCACTTTCCCGGTCTTGCGCATTGATAAGCTGCAGTACCCCGATCACTTCATCCTCATGGTTGCGCATCGGCACAGTCAGAAAAGACTGGGAACGATAACCGGTCTTGGCATCGAATTTTTTGGTTCCGGAAAAATCAAAACCATGCGCCATATAAGCGTCGGGGATGTTCACCGTCTCACCGCTCAAGGCAGAGTGGCTCACCACCATGGCATGATTGGGGTTGCCAGCATCATCATATAGACGGATCGGGTAGTAGCTGATCGGCACGCCGCTGGAGCCGCCCATCGCGGTCTTGAGTGTGTCGTTGCGCAAGATCTCGAAGCGCAGCACCTGTTGTTCCGGCTCGTGAAGATAGAGCGTTCCCGCATCCGCGTTGGTGATGCGTTTTGCCGCGACCAGAATGGTTTCCAGCAGACTGTTGAGATCGCGCTGCTGGGACAGCGCGATGCCAATCTCGTTGAGCTCCTTGAGGCGATGCAGCAGATAGTCGGCAGAATGCATGGGAAAGTCGTTGGTCGTTGTTCGTTGGTCGTTAGTCGTTGGTCGTTGGTCGTTGGTCGTTGGTCGTTAGTCGTTAGTCGTTAGTCGTTAGTTGGCGGTCGGCGGTCAGTTTGAGTTAACTAGCGACTACCGACTGGCAGCTAATAACTATTACTTGATACAAACTGCGCGCACCTGATGCATGTCGGTGATGCCTTGCAGCACCTTCTCCATGCCATCCTGCTTCAGCGTGTGCATGCCTTCGTCAAGCGCGATAGCCAGCAATTCTGCTACACGCGCGTGTTCCTGGATGGCTTTTTTCACCGGATCGAGCCATCTTTTGTGAGCGTAACATGGCACGTTCTAG
>JBDTPM010000281.1:0-9547 GCA_039932695.1 Gallionella sp.
CCATGAAATCCTTGCCGCATTTGCTGCCATAAGTGTTGCAGCTGGCAGCTGTGCCGCCGTCCATACTGTCGTCGAAGCTTCCGCCGATATTGTGTGCCTCTGGCTGATTGGTGATGGGCATGCGGATGGGCAACGCAAAATCGCTCTTGATGTTGGGCACATTGGTCTGCGGCGTGATGATACTTGTCCCGAAATTGCTATGGCATTGGTAACAAGTTTCTTCGCTGGCCGGGTTGCCGCCGCTCTTCGGTGTAGAAAAGCTGTCCGTGCCTTCCCGTAGCAGGCGCTTCGCACCCTGCACGGTGTGCGTGTCGTGGCAATTGAGGCAAGACGCCTTCCATACCGGGGTATTGATCGGGAAGTCGCGCTCAGAGGCTGCTGCATCTAGGTAGGTTTCATCCGCCACATACTGGTTGGCGTGAGCTGAGTAGGCCCATAAGGAGCCAATTTTGTCATGGCAGGCCAGACACATGCTGTCGTTTATTTGGTTGAAGGCTCCCGGTACAGGCTGGGCTTGCTGTAGGCGATTACCGCGAAGAAACATGTGGTTGCCCTTGCTGGGGTCAGATTCCCAAGTATGGGGGTCGTGGCAAGTGGTGCATTGCATCTGGTTGTTGTCCAGCGGAAAAAGCGGCCTGGGGGTAACTCCAACCATGCGGTTGTCCACGATCGGGATACTGCCTGCGACGACTGGGGGCACGCGCAATTCCCCGTCATAGCTGGCAAGGGCAGAGTCATAGGTGAACGAAACAGGGTGATCGTTGGACAGGTCTATTCCTATATTGCGCGTGTAACCCGTAAACTCGCCGGAACCTGCCGGCATGGCACCCGCGCTCGTGCCCTCCATTGGGATGGTTACCGGGCCGGTACCGTTCAGCACGCCGACCGTTCCAATCGCAAGGGTGCCATCATGGCAGGATAGGCATAGCTTGGTGGTGCCCCCGGGTTGATCCGTGACAGCCTCCATCGATGCAGAAGTGTAGGTGGTGTAGGTCAGGCTCGAGAGCTCGCGGTTCCAAAGTGGCGGGATGACTTTGGTATTTGCGTTATGAGGAGTATGGCAGAATACGCAGATCTGGCCTTCGCTGGTTGCTTTGACAGGGCCGGGTCCGCTTGCGGAAAGATTGTGCTTGGTGTTCGCCACCTTATTCACTATGGCTGCAACAGCAATGCCGCCCGTTCCCAGTAACAGGGTGATGCTGAGCAGTATCGGCCAACCTAGTCGTGGCAAGTGATGATGTACGTTCATTGCAATCCTCCCAAAAACTGCAAGACCGTAATCCTGCCGTTGAACATGTCGGCGATGTAGATTTGGTCATGACTGTCGGTCCAGACACCGGACGGAAGGTAAAATTCCCCAGTTTCTTTGCCAGTGCCGCCTATAGCCAGTAAAGTGCGTCCCTGATTGTCAAAAACCAGCAAATTATCGTATAAAGATTCTATCACGTAGATGTTGCTTTCGCTGTCCACCGCCACGCCTTTGGGGCGTACCAGATCGCCCACGTACAGCCCGCGTTGACCGAATTTATTGACCATCTTGCCATGCATGTCCAATATCTGGATGCGCGAGTTCAGGGTGTCTGTCACATAGAGTTTGTCGAAGGCGAAGGCCAAGTGGGTCGGGGCATTGAATTCACCTGCACCTTCACCACGCCGCCCGATCACTTCCAGCAGTTTGCCATCGTCGGTGAATACCTTGATGTCATGAGCTTGCGTGTCCGCCACATAGATCCGCCCACGCTGCGGATCGCGCGCCAGTCCCGTGGGCCGCTTCAATACGTCGTGGCCGAACTCGCCCATCGGCCTACCTTTACGGTCCAGCCGGAACACGCTGTGCAACTCGGCATCTACCACCAGTATCTCGCCCTGCGCGCCCAGCGCAATCCCTATCGGGGTTACGAACCGGTTGTTTGCGCGCGCTCTGTCCCATAGATCCAGCCGCCCTGCTGGCTTGTCAAACACAAACACTGCCGCACGGCTGATATCCGTGACAAAGACACTGCCTTCGGCATCCACGATGCCGCATTGCGGCCGACGCAGCACGACCGGGTCGGGATTGCTTCCGGTAAGGCCGGTCAACCACTCGAACAGCTTCACAGCAGTGCTGCGGGATTCCAGGTTTTCGGGGAGAAAGTTATTCTCCCCTGTCAATTCCCCAGCGTAGCCATAGCGGGGTTTCTCAGGCGCTGCCGGCCAAACCTTGGGGCTCGCTTGGTAGGCGTTGGTCAGGTGGAAAACTTTTGGTGTCTCCGCACAGCCTGAGACAAACAGGGGCAGGCCGATAAGTGCAATTGATAACAGACGTTGTGGGCTCATATTGTATTCTCCTTGACACTCAGTCGCAGGCTAGGGTGTGCTGGCAAAACTCGGAACAACAGCCCCATTTTCGAGGACCGGATTGAATAACGCGAGCGGACTATCGGGGATGATGAATGCAAGGTTCACCACTTGCCCGGACCTCCTGTGGTGGTCCCACCGCGTATCCCGCTTTCCAGTCCCGGGAGCCCGGAATGGCACAAGTGGCAATTCTGCGGGCCCCAGGCGATCTTGTTGTTATGGCACTTGCCGCAGAACCTGCCTTCGATGATATCTGACATCTGAATGTCATTGGAACCCGCACGCATCTCGAATCCGACTTCGGTGTGACATACCCTGCAGCGGAAGCGGATGCGATGGAACCAGTGCGGGAAGATCACCGGGCGCATGCCGGCCTTTTCAGCACGTTTATTAAGTACCACATCGCCATATTCGGCCGTGGCGGGAAGCGGGGTAAACAGTATGAGCAGTGCCAGCACGATCACGCTTCCCGGCAAAAAGCGAAGAGCCGAGTGACGACTGAGTGTGTTTGATCGGGAGGCTGTCATTTGTGCATTTCAAGTTCTGTGACCGGCTTTTTCAGATCCGAACGTCGCACGCTATGGCAGAATTTGCATTCGATCAGAGGAAACGCCACCGCACCGTGGCAGCGACCGCAGTATTCCCCATCAAGAATATCGAACATCCCGAATCGCGTGGCGCCTCGCTTGGATTTGAACAGCCACTCATGACAGTTGCCGCACTCGAGCCATTCGGTATGCTTCTTGTGAGGAAATAACACCATCGGCATTTCCGCTGTTCTGGTCCGGATCACATCCAGGTCAAGCACCTGCATCTGATAATCGTTGTCAAGTATGCTGGGGCGCGGCTCGATATATCCCTCCTGTATCGCTTCTACCCATCGCACCTTGTTGCCGGAAAACGCACTGGGCAGATAAAAGAGGGCTTCTGCCGGATTTTGCAGAAGTTTTGCCCCCGGGCCGGTCGGGTCGTGCAGGCCATCGTTCATGATCGTCAGCCACTGACCTGGCCCCTCGGGTGCGAAAACCTCCTGGGGCGCAGATGTGGCTTGGGTGGTCAACAGCCCGATGCAGAAAGCCAATAACGACGTAGTGATATGCTGTTTCATGGTCTTTCGGTTTTCGACAAAACAAGCATCATTCCGGGACCTCCAGTCCTATGGTCCGGAGGGCTGTCTGTAAACGCTTAGTCGCTTCCTGCAACGTTTTGATGGCGGCCAGATGGTCTCCTGCTGCCGCCTGTTTTTCAGCGGCGCTATGAGCCGTGATGCTATCCTGCACATAGCGTACACTCAGTTTGAGAGTATCTTCGTCGGGCTTGAATTGGGCGCGGGCGATTGGTATCAGTTCTTCGTAGCTGTGGTAGCGCGACATCTCGTATTCGTATTCCTCAGTCGGTGATTTGAACTTGGTGTCGTATACGAATGATGTCGATGCCAGCAACTCGTTCAGAACCGAAATATATATTGCATGTACTTTTTCCAGCAGGTCTGATCCTTCCGGATAATTGCCGTCGCGCACCAGCGTCTGGGCGCGGTTGAGCAGGTCGTGGGTGCGGTCGATCTGGGTGTCGTAGGTTTTAACATCTTTCGCCGACAGGCCTTTGCGCACATCCTGATAGGTGGCATGAAAGGCGCGTACATCTTCAAGCAGTTCGGCGTAATGCGCGCGTTGCTTCGTCTCCACCTGAAGCGGATCTGAAGCAAGGCGGGCGGCATCCTCCATCACACTTAGCGCCTCATCCAGGAAAGCGCCAGCCCAAACCATGTTGCCTGCGTTGAAGGCGTCACTTGCCCTGCTATAAAGGGTGCGAGCCAATTCCACCGGCTGTTTGACCGGGTCGTCACCGCCACGGGCGGCGCGTTCGGCGAGGGGTGATTTGTCCAGCAGCATTTTGACCAACTGCATCTCCTGCTGAATTTCCTGGCGCGTAGGGGCAACACCCTCATCTGCCAGCGCGGGAGATGAGCCCATCAGTGCCAGCAACGGTAGCCACACTGATACTGTTCTTGTTATCACGGTTCTTGTCGTCATGCGTGAATCCCCAGCGTCAGCGATAAGTGCGACAAAGCTGAATAATTCGATATCGAGCAAGTTTGATAAAGAGTAGATGCTGCCAGAGTGTACACAACAGCCTCGCCGCCATCATTCCATCCTAGGATGAGTTTCGATTTGGTTGTCAGCTTGTGGCGACCAAAACGAAGGGCTGCCAGTTTCATCAGGGGGTGCGATGCTGCCATACCCGCACCAGAAGATGCGCGGCGCTGTGTCATGGTTTTACCGGTCCGCCCCCGTTGACTGCCACTTTCTTCGGCTGGGAATGACAGCGCTTGCATTCGGAAATCGGGAAGGCGACTTTGCCGTGGCACACGCCACATTTCTGCCCGAGTATTATGGCGGCCATGCTGATCTGGTTGGCGCCTTTTCGCGGGATGAAAATGTCGGGATGGCAGTTCGAGCAGGCCAGCCACAAAGTGTGTTGTCGGTGCGGGAAGACCACGTCGGGCACCGAGCTTTTGGGCACACGCACGATGTTCATATCCATGACCATCGGTTCAGCGCCCGGATCAGTGCGTTCCCAACGAGGCTTGAGATTCCCATCGTCCAAGGCTTTTACCCAATGAACTCCGTTGCCAAGGCCAGTTTCCGTTTTGGGCAGGTCTTCATAGGCATCAAGCGGTTGTTGCAGGATCATGGTCCCCTCGTTGGTGGGATCATGGATCTCGTCTTCGCTCGGCGGCATGTGAGGGCGGCGTGCGACCTTCAGCAACCGGTTGAATGGATTCGCGCCGCCCGCGATAGCGGGTCGAGTCGGATACTGATATTGCTGCACCGGGGGCGCAGATGCTGCGGGCTCCGGCGTGGGCACTGCAGCAGCGACTGGTGCAGCTGCTGCAGTAGCCGGCTGTGCGGAGGTAGGTTTGGCTTTGCTAGCCGACGACTTTTTCTTGGTAGCTTGGTTGTCGGCAGCTGCAGAAATCATCGGTGTGCCCAGAAGGACGGCCAGCAATGAGCAGAGCATCAATTTTGACAGGCGGTTCATGTAGCCTCCTATTTCTTGTTAGTCAAAGTGTTGACTGGGACGGCCAGTTCCTGCATGGTGCTTTCGTGAATCTGGATAGGTGTTCCGGGCTTGCCGGAATGGCACAGGATGCAGTTCTTTACCGACCAAGCGACATTGCCGTTGTGACAAGCGCCACAATATTTTCCTTCGATGATCTTGTACATATTGATGTCGTTGCCGCCAGCCTTGAACTTGAAGCCGAGGTCGGCGTGGCAGACCTTGCAACGGAAGCGGATGCGGTGGAACCAGTGGGGAAACACTACCGGGCGCATGCCCGCGGCATCCGAGTAATTATTGATCACCACGTCTCCGTATTCAGCCATCGCGGGACTCGGATCGGCGAAGGTAGCGACGATGACCAGCGACCAGACCAACAGCATCCGGCCCAATAGGGTGTGTCTAATCAAGGATGGCATTTGCTTCCCTTTCATTTCTGTTTATAAAATCTTTCAATTACAAGTTCGCAATCTGGCATAACCGTTGAAGCGAATTTCTGCAGCGCATATCCATTGCGAAGAATACCTCAAGCGGAGCTCTGAATCCAAGCATTTTATATGCCATGCAGCTGTAAAATTCTCCGTTAATTCCGGCATCTTGGTGAGATTGCCTTGCTCGAGAAAACAAACTGGCGAATCCCTTTAGCTGGTCAGTTTGCATGCGATGGCATCTCCAGAAAAATGTTTCGGCGTCAGCTGGAATAACAGTACCGCCATTATTTAGAAATACCTTTTCAGCGAGAACGAGATCAACGATTGTGTCGAGCTATCGCCGTTTCTCGAAATAAGTACCTTGAATTCAGTAAAGAGTCGCCCGATGTTATAAGTCAAAGTATTTTCCCACGTAACCGTTCCCTGATCCTTTGGAGACGACGCCAACACCGGGAGGGGCCCTTGGCTGAAAGCTCGCAGATCGGAGTTGAATCTCAGCCGAGGTGTATTGAATGCACGCATATTGGTGAAATGCAGAATGGCATTGGAAGAGGTGTAATTCATGACTCTTGGCTCAAACTGTGTTACCCGGCGGTTGGACTGAACAGACAAATTGCCGCTCAGTTGTGAATCGCGGCTGATTTCCTCGACGATGCCCGCGTAAAGCTCTATGCCCTGGAATGAATCCTGGGTGCTGTTCAGGGAGCGATTGTCGTGACCACTTATTCTTAGTGAGGTGTTGTTATTGTTCTGAACGTGGCTCCAATTAGCAGTGGCGCTATTAGTAAGTCTCGATATGGTTTGGCTGCGCGTTGATTCATTCACTAACACGGACTGATCAATTCTCAAATCCAGCCTACCATCGCTGAGTTCCATTGTGCGGCTCAAGCCGTGGGACGGAGATAGTGTTATGTTTTGAGTGGCTCCGGTATTGCCAGTGCGATTGCCAACAGTAGCGTTGAACCGGCTGTTATAACGGTAAACATCCAGATTGAATGAAGCCAGTGGGTAATTTAACATGGCGGATTGAAATGTGGACAATTCATGTACCCTTGACGAATTGTTCTCAGACGAGTTGAAGTTCACGCTGGCTGCCAGTATCAGGTAATCAGACGTCCTGTAATTCCCGCCAATGTTTGCATTGAAAGTGGTCGAATGATTGGTGCTCTGCTGGTAACTTAGATCATTAACATTCACCCGTGCTGAGCCGATCACAGTGTAAGGTGCCTGTCGGGGTTGAATGGACAGCGTGCTATTAAGCTCCCGGTAACGTGTGCTGATCGATTGCCCTGCAGCATTGTCGGAATTGCTTCTCAGGTTGGCGATATTGATAAGCGATAACTCTGAGCTTGGCAGCAACCTGTGATCAATATTAGCTTGGTTATACTGAGAGCTAATCCCCTGATAATCACGATTGTCGTATTCGCGGGTTGCATTTGCAGCTATCGACTGGTTTTTGAAACGGTTCGAATCTATGCCGAATGTGTATGAGGTCAGTCTGTCGGTTTCGGGACCCTGACCCTCTGTCAGGCTTCGGAAATAGCCCAGCTGGTATCTTTCCTTCTTGTTTATGGGCGAGAAGTGTTGATTCATCTCGTAACGGGTGGTTTGAGAGGAGAGGGATCCTATGCCGGGGCCCAAATAATTTTGAGTTCGGGAGATTTGTGCATCGAACGGGTAGCGGCTGTAGGGCACCATAAACAAGCCGACAGTGCCCGAGATCGTATTGTTAGTCGAGCCGAATTGATCCGTTTTGACCTTGCTGGAGCTAAAGATAAGATCGGCTCTTGTCTGGGCTAACCAGGGTTGCTGGATGTAACTGTTGGCTTTGCCCCTCAGATTGAGAAGTATCCTTTGCCGCAGGGTGGGACTGGCTCCTCTGGTGCTCCTTTGTTCGATGTCGTAGCCAATGTCTCCTCCCAACCGGAGAGCAATAGGAGCGAGCCGTAGCGATGAGCGGGGTTTGTTTGCAAGAGGCGCCGGCGCTACCGGCGTGGCAGTGCCCGTACCCAAAAACGTCACCGCATCAACCGGTTGGCTGTCAGTGCTTGTGTCTTCGCTGATTTGTGTGGTCGTTGGTGCAGGCGGAGTTTTCGGGGCGGGGGTGTCGGCGGCAAAAACCGGATCCGTGCAGACGAATGTCAGCCAAGTTGCCGCCAAGACACAATATCTCCGGCGTGCGTCAGTCGCCCCATTTTTCCCCCGATTGTCTGTAGGCATTTTGTTATGGCATGGAAATACTTATGCGATCATTTAAAATTCGAACTGCTTGCAGGACATACTTTGCAGGCTTCCGACGGCTATGCAAAGGTTTTTTCCTATGCTAATGGAGGCTGCGGGAGGTGGGCGGACGTCGAGTGAGCCGTCAGTTTGAAATCCCCTCACCCTTGATGCGCAGGGGGAACATCACGCTTTGCCTGGAGACCATCCTCGGTTCGCGCCGGCTTATCCCGAGCCCAGCAGTTATGATTCAGCTTCATTTCGTTGTAGCGGCCTCCCCGGCTGATTTGATCTCGGGTTGTGCAACCGAACCCGCAGGAGCAATGGCGGCAGGTTTGGGAAGGGGCAAATAGCGCGACTCATCCACTTTAACCGGGGTCTTTTTCTTGAGTTGCGCAATCAGCGATTTCCAGGCGCGTTCGCCTTCTTCGGTCAGGTACAATTCCCTGGCGCGCTGCTTGGCTGCATCAAAGCTGTTCAGCTTCGCTTCCTTGCGGTCTGTCAGCTTGAATATCCCTATGCCTTCCATCAGTCCGGCAGGGTCGGATATTTCGCCGGGTTTGAGCTTGCTTACGACTTGCTGCGACATTTCTGACAGCATGCCGCTATGCAAATAGCCCATATCGCCGCCCTGATTCACGGTTTCAGCATCACCGGAATACAGTTTCACCATTTCGGCAAAATCGGCACCCTCGCGCAATTGTTTGACCAGACCCTCTGCTTTTTTGCGCGTTTCATCCCAAGTGGGCAATCCCGGATCTACACTCAGCAGGATGATCGAGACCCGCAATTGCTCCGGCTCGGTGAACTTTTCCGGGTGGGTGGTGTAATACGCGCGCAGTTGCTTTTCGCTGGGGGTGGGCACCTTGCGCACCCGTTGTTCCAGTTGGCTGCGCAGGCTCTCCTCTTCATATCTCCTGGTCAGGATCGGGAGCGCACGATCCCGCACTTTCTGCCATTGTTCATTGCCGGCATTGCGTTGCTCATATTGTTCGAGCTTTTGCTTTACCTCTGCGGCATTTGGTTTCAGCTTGAGTCGTTTTGCCTCGCTTAACAGCAGGGCTTCGGTGATCAGCTTGTCGCCGATTTCCCGCTGCAGTGCAGCGACCTCTGCTTCGGGCGGCTTGCCATGGTAAAAACGGCCGCGGCTCGCCGCGGCGAACGCGCTATCAAAGTCGCGCTGGGTGATAACGATCTTACCAACTTGCGCGAAGACCGGTGACGAGCTGCCGACAGCGCTAGTGTTTGATGGGCTTGCATCGGCGGCCAGCGCCTCGGTGCCGAACAATATCCCGATCGATAAGGCGGTCAACGCCAGCCTGATGTTGTTGCGGATTGGTTGCAGATTCACTGTTGGATACCTTTCATATTGAACTGTAGGGGCAGGTTGTCGGCCTGTCGTTTCTTTCATGCAGGGCAAGACCCACCATTGTATTATCCCGTGCTCGCGCCATAAAATCCAGACAAAAAAAAGCCAGACGTTTCCGTCTGGCCCGCCT
>JBDTPM010000282.1:0-13902 GCA_039932695.1 Gallionella sp.
AGCAATCTGGTGAAGGGGGATCCGTATTTCACGCTGTCACAGGTGGCGCTAAACGACGCTATCATGATCTTTGCTTTCGCTCCTCTGGTAGGGTTGCTGCTCGGTATCGCGAGCATTGCCGTGCCGTGGGACACGCTGCTTGTCTCGGTAGTGTTTTATATCGTTATTCCGGTCATTATCGCGCAACTGTTGCGCCTTCGATTATTGGCAAAAGGCGCAGCGGAGTTTGCGCTGGCGATGGAGCGCATCGCGCCATTTTCGATGGGCGCGTTGCTGCTGACGCTGGTGCTGCTGTTCGCCTTGCAGGGCAATGCCATCGTCGCGCAACCGCTGGTGATCGCGATGCTGGCGGTGCCGATCCTGATCCAGGTGTTGTTCAATTCCGGCTTGGCCTATTGGCTGAACCGGCGTCTGGGAGTGGCGTTTTGCGTCGCAGCTCCTTCTGCACTGATCGGCGCGAGCAACTTTTTCGAGCTGGCGGTGGCTACAGCCATCAGCCTGTTCGGCTTTCAATCTGGCGCGGCATTGGCAACGGTGGTCGGGGTGCTGGTCGAAGTGCCGGTGATGTTGCTGGTGGTGAAAATCGCCAATGCCACCCAACACTGGTACGAGCTTGGCAAACATGGCAATTAGGAGATTTTTCTACGTGAAGTAAATATATCAGGTCTCCAGTGAGAAAAGCGATTGAGCATATTTCCCTGTGGGCTGGCTTCTTGGTGTTGAAACAAGCGGAATTCTCATGGATGAATTTCTGTTTTGGACTCAAAGCGGAAAGTAGAAACAGCGGTGAATATTACAATTGCTCCCGATCTTCAGAAAAGCTAATCTTAATTTCAGTGAGCAGTCTCAGGTTAAGATGAATTTTAACAATCAAATTCGGTTTGAAAAGAATCAACCAGACTAGAGCCACTATAATCATAGAGGAGTAAATTAATAATGAAGAAAGCCATTAAGCCCGAATACATAGCCAAAGCTAAACTTTTGACCAAGCTAGAAACCGAACGCTTGTTATCAAGAATGGGTGGCAAACTAGATCGCCGACTAGAAAAGCGCAAGGTAAGCCAGGAAGAAGCGTTGGCCAGGCAGTTGGAGTTTGAAGACGAGCAACTCCAGGAGTGGCGCAAAATGATGCATCTCTTGAAGGAAAAAGAAAAAGCAAAGGCAAAGGCTAAGAAAAAGGCAAAAGCCATGGGTGCAGAAAAGGCTAAGGCTGCTGCAAAGGCTAGAGCCCCAAAGGCCAAAGTCGCTGCGAAGATAAAGGTACCATTAAAGGCTAAGGTTGCTGCTAAAGCCAAGGCCCCATTAAAGGCTAAGGTAGAACCGGGTAAATAACAGTATGCCTTCAGCAGGATTTCGGACGTTAATACAGGCTATTTTAAATCCACAGCGACAAGGCATCACGGATAAATTGCTTTATCCATTTGTGACGCCGTGATATTTGAAACTGGTTCGCACAGCAAGCCAATTTTGCAACTAAACTGAATTATCAATTAATCCACTCCTTGATTTGTTGCGTTACCCAAGTGCCATCATCCAGGGGCAAGTCGTGTCCCGCGATTTGATGCAATCTGATGGCGCAGTGCCAATGTTGTGCCAGCGTGAGCGAGCACTTTAAATTGACCAATTGGTCTTGTTGCGCTGCCAGTAACAGTACGGGTGCGGATGGCGCAGTCGATGCAGCACGATAACTGGCAGCGGCTATCAGTTGGCGCAGGACATTGGCGCGTGTGATGGGACATTCCTGTGCATAGGCTGTCCACTGATCCAGTATCGCTTGCTTGTGTTCCGTACGGCTTTTTAGTCTGCTGGTGAGTTGCAGGATCAGGTTTTCGCGCTGAACTGCTGTGCCATAGAGCAGGAAGCGGACCAAGGCAGGATAATTTGCGGGGCGCAGTCTATGGTAAAAAGGGTTGTAGGGCGCCAGGCTGGTATTGATCAATACCATTCTTTCGAGTTCGTCCGGATACAACTCACTCCAAGCCACCGCGACCATCGCCCCCAAAGACAAAGCTAATACACGGTAAGGCGGTGCGTAACCAAGTCGCTGGAGCTGGGCACGAATATTTTTCGCCATCGCTGCCACGCTGGTTGCGCTGGGCTGCGCATGCAAGCTGCCATTGCCGGGGAAATCCAGGACCACTAAATGTTGTGCGTCCATGGCATTCTGAAACAGCATGGGGAACTCACCCCAGTGGCGCGCCTCGCGCATCAAGCCACGCAAAAGCACCCAGGTGGTCATTGCCTGTACCAGCGCGCTACGGCGCGTTCTTGCAAGCGGCATCGACCGGGGCCCTTAACCAGCCAATTTTTGTGGCTGCAAGCGGCGCGCATCAGAAAGTCCAACCAGACAGTGTGTCCTCGCAGCACTCTATGCAAACGATGCTCGACTGAAGGATTAAACATGCCCTGACGAGAAAATAATTGGCGAGGATTTTTCTTCACCCACAACCAGGAACCCATTTCCAGAGTCAAGGGCAAAAAGGTTTTGCTCTCATCTCGTTGTGCCTGCAGATAAAGATAATCCCATATGTCACCATGTGTGCGATATTGAACGCTTTGCGGTTCAAAAAGGTATTTGTTATTAGGGTAGATTTGCTGAAATAAATCTTCCAGCATCAGAATGTCAGCCAGGTGTGCGATCGGGTTCACGGTATGTGCATGGGGAAACCATACCCGATCGCGCGAGCCAAAGCCGGAATGACAATCCACGGTGATGCTGAATGAACGCGACAGCAATTCCTCTTGCACGGTTCGGCAGAGCGCCTGATTTTCGATCTCCATCTCAGCTCCTGCCGGCCCGCGATACCAGGGCAAACGGGAGCTGATCCGCTGCCCACCCAACAGGAAGGGAACCCTGCCCGCCGCCTCTATTGGCGCATTGCGCATCAAATCCACACCCTGTGGATTGCTACGAGTGGACTGCCACATGCCGCCGGGATTGATCAAAGGCATGAATACCAGCCGAACGTCTTGCAGCAAATGATGCAGGCTGTTGTCCCACTCCAATCGAGCCAGTAATCCACGCAAAAAATACAGTAATACTTGTGTACCGATACGCTCCAAGCCATGGACCCCGCCAAAAAATCCGATCGCAGGCAGATTGGGGTCGGGGTTGCCCAAGGTAAGCTGGTATACCGGGAAGCGTTTATCGCCTGCGCTAACTTCGCACGCAACTCGTGATTCCAGATGGCCACGGCCTAGTTCCAGTAATCGTTCCAGTTCACTTAATTCAGGCAAGATGGTCATGTTGATGATCAGGTCTGTACTTTGGGGTTGTCATTGCTTCAGGGTATGCCTCAGCTATTACCGGCAGTTTTTTGTATTGGATGCTGCCCTGCTTTTTTTCTTGTATATCATTTGATTCGATCAATCGATATTTGACCCACATTGCCGAAAGCATTGTAATTCGAAATATTATCGGGGTAACCCAAGTGGGCAATTACATAAGTTGTTTCAGCATTAAAATTCAAATAAAAACGGGTCTCCGAAGAGACCCGTTGGTTTTATGGTGTGCAGTGTATGCGCACTGCGATTTCTTGTTATGAATCAGAACGAGTGGATCATGCCCAAGCCCAGGCCGGTTTGTTTGGATCCGGTTGCTGAACCTGTATAGAAGCCATAGTTGGCACCCGTGTCATTACTGAGCGAAGTGTATGCGCCATACAACTCGGTACGCTTGGAGAAATTGTAGCCGTAGCGCAGGGAAAGTTGCTTCGCACCGGTGTTCGTCACACCATTATAGTTGCCATTTTTTGCGAAGGATGCACCCAGATTGCTGCTGCCGATCTTGTATGAACCAGCCAATTCCATATTGCTTTGCGATGCTGTTGTTGTGAGTGTATTGGCAACAGACATGCGCTCGATCATTAAACCAACCTGACCATCCGGGAACTTGAATGCACCAACCAGACGCGTGGCACTGTCAGACTTGGTTGTAGTGGTTTGATCAGCGCGGCTTTCATAACCGAGGCCGGCATAAAGCATGTCGTTTTCGTATGCGCCAGACAGCGACATTGCGGTCTTGTTGACTGTTGCTGTTTTTGCGGAGTCAAGAGCATAGGAAATCTGACCGGTGAAGCCACTGAGGTTTGGCGTCCAGTATTGGATCACGTTGTTCTGGCGTGTGTTGTAGTTCTTGCCATTGCCAGTCATACCAACCAGGTTGATTGCCGAAAACACGGTGGTGTTGTCGAACAACTCGATCTTGTTGTGAACGGTCTTGTAAGGTGTATCCCAGTTGCCGGCAAACACGGTGCCGTAGTCGCCTTTCAATCCGATCTGGCTATTGCGCACGCCGTTGAATGGTGTTTTTGCATTCTTGTCGTTAACCGAGTCGATCTGCGCTTCGAATTGGTAAACAGCTTGCAAACCATCCCCCAGGTCTTCGCTGCCCTTGAAGCCAAAGCGCGAAGCGTTGGATTGCAGACGGTTCAGACTTGTGGCTGTCGTTGCGGGAGTCGCAACCTTGTCGCTCTTGACGGATTCAACATCGACGTTGATCTTGCCGTAAAACGAGAAGTTGGCATTGTCCGCCCAAGCCGATACAGGCAGTGTAATAGCGGCAGTCAGCGCGACTACGATTAGTCTCTTTTGCATCTTTAATTCTCCCAGTCATTTATTTAAAAGCCGCCCTATTGCGACGGAGAAATCTTAAGCATCGAATGTGAAGAATTGATGAAAGAAAAATGACAACATTGTGACAAGCGTAATTGAAACGCGAAAACTTCCAATTATGGATGGCGTTGATCCGGAAGGTATGAGCCCCGGCAGTTATTGGCTGCCGGGGCTCACAAATCATGCTGCCTGTTCTTTTAGTACATCGCCGGCAAGCCGCCGAGATAGCCGACCTCCGCCTTTTGCGGGTCGATCAGAGGCAGAATGCGGTTGTACACCGTCAGGTTGGTATTGTTCCGGTCGGCTGCATGTTGGTAGTTGCTCATGATGTAGGCGTGCCCATTCAGGTTTTCCAATACCTGCAGGCCGGTAGATTCCGCCCCCATTGGCAGCGAGAGGATGCGAACCAGGCTGCCGGTATCCACATGGTAAGCCCACAGATAATTATTCACGTGGTTGCCTGAATCTTCGCCGATGAACAACACTCGCATGCGTTCGGAGAACCACACGTTGTCCGGGCTGGCGATGCCGTTCAGATCGGAACGATTGCCGTCGGCATCGGCAACAATATCGGTGCCGGTAACCAGTGCTTGCATGACGACCGGTACGAAATCGCTATTGATCGGTGTGCCCGTGCTATCGATCTGATTAGGCTTCAAGATCAATTCGTACACTGCGCCGGAAGAATTTTTCATCAAGCGGATGTCGTTAGCCGGATCGGCTGCCAGATTCTCCATGCCCTTGGTCATGCGGGTCATGGCGGCGTAGGCCTTGTTATCCCTGGCGTTGTAGGCAACCCCTTCGTATTTTTCGAATTCCGTCGTCGCACCCAGGTAGGCGGCATAACGGCGGGTCTCCAGGAAAGCGGCCAGCGTGGCGATCGATGCACCTCCAACAGCAGGGAAGGTGCCGGCTTTCAGTTGTAGGTATTCCACATTGCCGATCTCATGCCCGGCTTTGACTTGCTTGAATCCTGCGGCAGTGGTCGCCGAGGTGGTGAACAGGTCGTTGAATGTGATCCCGGCATCCACTGCCGCTTTGATCTCGGCATGGGTGGCATGTCCCAGACTGATCCAGGCCAATGTTGCCTTGCCGCCATTCGTGCCATCAGCAGAGACCTGATTCCACCTGGCCGCATACAGCGTGCCGGCGGAGAGGTCGCCTGGCTTGTCGGCAACGAACATGGTCAGTGCAGTATAAGTGCCATCGTCGCCTTGAATGGCAGTGCGCGAATCTCCGAACATCTGCACCTTCTCGCGCGCGATACGACCCAATGTGTACCATTTTTCCACGGTCGTGGAGCCATTGGCGGAAATCGTCACTTCAGGTACGCGGCCATACTGGTAGGGCGATACCGTCGCTTCACCGTAGGCATTGCGGAAAGCGTCCATGCGTGCCGTGTATTCCATGCCCAGGCACGAACCTCCCGCAGTTGCGGCATAAGCAGCGTCCACTTCGCACCGCGCATCCGGTTCATACTCTTCTGAGCCCAGGTGCGTGTTCCAGGGCGAGCGGCTGCCTGCACAGGGAATCCACAAACCATTCACTGTGGAGAAGTCGATCTGCCTGACCGAAGCTACGCTGAGTGCGCCATCGGCGTCTGACTGATTCAACTTGGCCAATGTCATGGTCATCGGCAGCTTGCCATACCAGTTGCCCGGAGTCGGGGTAACTGTATCGTTGTTTTCATATTCAAAATGCGTGACGAGATAAGGCGTGCCATTAACATTGATCACCGAGTTGGCGTCCGGCGTTTGCGGAATATAGGGGTTGCCGGAGGCATCCGTCAGGATAGTGCCAGCCTTGTTGCGAATGGCCGCTGCTGCGGAACCATCTGCTGTCTTGCCGGTATCTGTATTGTTGAACAGGTTCACGAAAGACAGCGGAAAGTTTTTCGTGGTGCCATCCGAGTAGGTCACCTGCGCTTCGGATGTCGTGTAGGCAACCGCACGATTGGCATCCGACAAACCGGTAATGTCGGTCGGGGTGAAAGTGACCGATTTGACCTGTGTCGGGGCATTCAACAGATGCTGGGTAACGTTGGCCAGCGATACCGGCGTCAATCCTGCGCCAGCCAAAACCGTGCTGGCCTTGTCCAGTGAATCGATCGTGCCGGGTGTTGAAAGCTTGGCGGAATTCAGACTCACATCGATGTGCGTATCGCTCGGGGCCGCACCGGCGGCTGTCTGGATTACTTGCGCAATCGCTAATGCCTTGTCGTCAGTTTCATCGACCACTCCAGCGAGGTCTTTGGGGCGGACAAGTTTATTCGTTCCTTCGGTACCGATCGCGGAACTGTCCATCTTGACCGAGCCCAGACTGACTTTGCCGATTTTGAAAGTGACCGTATTTCCTGATGAATAGCTAAACTCGCCATTCGCACCGGTTGAACCCGATTTGCCGCTGCTGGTGGAATAACTGACGCCCTTTACATATGAGTCGGAAAGAATGCCGGTCATCTGGGCGGAGCCGGTGCTGCTGACGTTGCCGGAGCCATTACAGCCTGACAGGGTGAGACTGGCTGCGACAGCCAGATAGATTATTTTTTGCAATTTCATTTTTTGTGCCTCCTGATGTTTGAGATGTGAATTGCAGGCTAATGAATGCGGGTTACAGATTGATGAAGTTTATTTGACAAATTTGAGTCACATAAATACGGCAGCCTGCTGCCGGAATGAAGTATCGGGATTTGCCCTTTCATGATTTTTCGCGTCCGAATAATGTTCGGCAGTTCGTGTGCGATGGCTCGTTGTGCGGAACGGGGCCAGCGCGCGGCGGCTCGCGCCGGCTGCTAAGCGCTATTGCCGTTCCGTTTTCAGGAAGTGCTTCGCGTAGCGTTCCGACAGCCGTGACATCGGCAACAGGATGAACAGGTCGGCGGTGTTGAAGTCCGGATCCCAGGCCGGTTCACCGCAGATATAAGCGCCCAGTCGCAAATAGCCCTTGAGCAACGGCGGCATCGGCGCATCGAGATATTGGTTCAGTGCGTTCAGCGGCAGTGGGCAGCGCGGGAACACGCTGTATTCGACAGGTGCGGAATATATCCGGTGCAATTTGCGATAAATGCTGGCTGCGACATGTCCGCCATCCGCCATGCTGATGCTGGCGCAGCCGATCAAATATTCATGCTGGTGTTGCTGCATGTATTGGGCCAGGCCTTTCCACAATTGGGTGATCGTCGCACCATCGCGATAATCCCAATGCACACAGGAACGTCCCACTTCCACCATCCGGTCGCTGAGATGCAGCAGTCGTGTCAAATCGAATTCAGTCTGGGAATAATAACCGCCAATCTTTTCCGCCTGATCGGGTGAGAGTATGCGGTAAGTTCCTACGACCTTATTTTCTGTGCTCTCACGTACCAGTAAATGTTCACAGTATTTGTCGTAAATATCGCGATCGATCCCTTCTTTCGCGCTGGGCAGATTGGCGCCCATTTCTTCGGCGAATACTTTATAGCGCAGACGTTGTGCCTCGAGTATTTCCGCATCACTGCGCGCGATGGTTGTTATCAAGCTCCGCTGAACGGCGGGTTGAGTTTGTCGGTTGAGGTCCAGCATTGCATCCCCTTGCTTGGTTGAAGATGCATGCAGGTTATGGAATCTCTGTTGCAGTGAGATGACAGTCTTATGAAGAAACTGTGAAACGCTATTTGGGTGGATTAATCAGAATTGGATCGAGAAGCAGAACATAAGCCGATTGTGTGGACAGCCCCATTTGAGGCAACACGAAGCTTGTCCACGGCTCCGGATTTTGCCGTATCGGCGCGATGTTCAGCAGTTCTTGTGCGATGGCCTGTTGTGCAGCCCGCGCCAGCACTCGGCGATTCTCATTGCTGGTCATCAGGGCGGGGGTAAACGCAATCAGTGCATTGTGATGGTTGCAGCGCAGGATGCGCCAGATGGATCGGACCAGCGTTGTGTCGCCGGTAAAAGCGGCGGAATTGCTCAGTTCGCCGTGCTCATCCTGATAGCGCAGGGCGACCGGGCACAGCCTGGCTTTTGCATCAATGGCTGGCTGGATGAGTGCAGAGTGGAAGTGACCGACCTGTTGGCCATCCGTCGTGGTGCCCTCCGGGAAAAATGCTATACATGCACCCTGTCCGAGCAAGAGGCTGACGCGTTGGTTGATCAGCGAGGCATTCTGGCGCATGGCCCGTTCGATGAAAATTGTGCCGCTGCGCCGGCTTAACCAACCGATGACGGGCCAATTGCCCACTTCCGATTTGGCTATGAAACGCGATGGATGGATAGCATTCAACACAAAAATATCCAGCCATGAAACATGGTTGGCAACCATCAGACATCCGCCTTCGCCGCGCGCAGGTTGATGGCCTTCGATCTGGATGCCGATGTTGAGGATGATCAACAGTTGCCTGCTCCACACTTTTAGAATCCGGCGTTGACCTTTTTGGTTCAGGTGGGGGTAAGACATCGCCAGCAGCATCCCGTACAAAAGGTGCAAGGCGAGGCGGCAGCCACGGAATACGCTGATCAAGATATTCGGCGGGCGTTTATCCATGATATGCATTCGCCATTTCAAGATGATGTAGTTTTCTTTTTTCGATTTCTGGCTGCTGTAATTCGCGTCGCTCGATGAACAGGCTGTTGCCGGGTTTTTCCTTGGCCATTTTGTTGGCGACCGTGGCAGCTTCCGCCACTTCATGGTGTGAACTGAACAATTTCGGGTTAACCCAGATCACGCCAATCGAGAGCGTGGGGAGCGGGTGATGGACGGTGCGGCCTTGGCGGTCTTCGCTTAAGTAGCCGCCGATCGAGCGGTGATCTTTATCAAACACTGCCGAAGAGGTGCGCGCAAACATGGAGAGCGCACGATGGCAACGTTGCTCCCAATCCGTGCTATGCAGGACAAGGATGAAATCATCTCCGCCGATATGGCCTATAAAGTCATGTACAGGATCGCAGATATTGCCGAGCAACTTGGCAGTGAATTGGATCAACTCATCCCCTTTGCTGTAGCCGCACACATCGTTTAATGGCTTGAAATTGTCGAGATCAGCACAACAGACCGCGAATTTTTTTCCGGATTGAAGCAAATGCTCGATGTGCTCATTGATGGGGACATTGCCGGGTAATAATGTCAAAGGGTTGGCATATCGTGCCGTTTCGATCTGCGCCTTGGTGATTTCGCGCAGCAGATCCTGTCCGGTGCCAACCCCGATGTAGCGGCCTTGCTCGGTAATGATGAAGCCGTCGGTAAAATGCCGGATTTCGGATTCACTCAAAAACCCGCTCACCTCATTGACAGGAGTTGATTTCTCAACAAGCAATGGCGCCGAATTCATCACGTCTGCGCAAAGTTCTTTGCCGAGCAGTTTGCGACGATAAGGCTGATCAAGGTTGTCGACGAATTCATAACGGCTGATCAATCCAAGCGGATGTCCATGCTTGACGACAGGTATGGCTAGCAAGTTTTTATTGTCGGAAAAGTTCGCGAATATTTTTTCTATCTCTGTTTCCGGCTGAACCGGCTCAACATATCGCATGACAGTTTCTACTGTAATGTTACGGGTATTGCCATATGGTTTTTTAACAGGTGTTTTCATTGTAAATATCCTATGGGTTGGCAGGTATCACAGAGTAATTGCCGAATGTTTCAGTTGAGTTAAGGTGGAGTTGCAGGTTGATTTCAGGTTCGCCTGAACTTAGGTTGAACTTTCACCATGCGCCACCTCTTTAGAACTTCCCGGATTTAACAATTGTGCAACACAACATTCACGGAATCTTCGCATTCGCCGTGTAGGGTACTGCGACATGAACAAGTTCCGGCATCTGGCGTGGTTTATCCCGCTGTTGCTTTACTGCAGCGATGCGCTGGCATGGGGTTTGTACACTCATGTTTATTTTGCACAGCAACTGGTGTGGGCGATTCCGCTTGCCGATACTCGTTTTCGCCGGGCGGTGTACTCTTTTCCGAGTTGGGTGATGGCAGGGGCGTGTCTGCCGGATTTATCACTCACCGGGCTGCATGCCGGAACGCATGATTTCAAACAAACCCACCAGTGGGATACCGCCCGCAGATTGCTGGAGCAGGCATGCTGCGATGAAGAGCGGGCCATCGCATTGGGCTTTGCCAGTCACTTGCTGGTGGACATCATTGCGCACAATCACTTCGTGCCGGCCCATGAAAAATTGTGGCTGAATATTCCGTTGCTGACACATGCTTCCAGCGAGTGGGCGATGGATGCGCATGTAAAAGATCATGTTTTTAACTCGCCTTCAAAACTGCTCAAGCAGAATCAAAACTTGCTGGCGCAGTTCGCCGTATCGCACTTTCAATGTGAGCCGGTAAAAGCCCGGCGCGCGATCATGCTGCTGGCGCAGGCGGATGCGCTGTTGCGCGGCAGCCGCTTGGCCGAAGGTCTTTACCGCACCGGAAAAGTGCTGGACCGCAATCTGAAACGCCGCTTCAATTACTATTTGCGCGAGACTTCACGACGTCTGGTGCAAATCAACCAAGTGATCGAAGGTCGCGATCCGGTCTGGCATCCAGAACCGCCGATTCCGCATCTGGCGTATGACCGCGTAAGGACGCACACCCTGCGGCAGATCAACTATCACTTGCCGCTGCCGCTGGATTTGTTTCTGGAAATTGAACAGTCAGAAGCTTAAAGACAGCACTGAGATGGTTGCGCCGATCACTATCCCGGCCAGCACATCGCTGGGATAGTGCAGCCCGAGCACCAGACGCGAAACAGCAACCAGTGCGGTGAATGGCAGCAGCAGCCAGGCGAGAGCCGGATAGTATGCCAGTGCCACGACGCTGAATGCCACGGCATGCAGCGTGTGTCCTGAAGGAAAGCTGAATTGATCCAGCGGAGCGATGCCGCAGTTGATGCCCAGATTCTTGTCGAATGGGCGCGGCCGGTGTGTCTTGTGCTTCAACCATTTGTACAGGACTGTGCAAGCCAGTCCGGCTGCAGCCATGTGAAACACGGGCAACAGTGCGGCAGCCTGATATTCCACCAGCAGCCACAACATCAGGCAGTACCAGAAAATACCGTCTCCCAGCCGGCTGATCAAGCGGAAAGATTTCTGTATCGCAGGATTGATGCTTGCGCGATTGATGCGCAAACACCATGCTTCATCCCAGGTTTGTATCCGTTGCAGGTTGTAGATTCGATGTGACATGGTGCACCTCCGGTTTGACGGCTAGTTGTGCAAGGGCTTGCTCGAACTCATCCACGATGTTCTGCCAATCAAGTCTCAGCATGGTTTGGTGTGATCCTGTGCGGAGTTTGTCGATACGCGCCACATTGTTGGCCAATCCGCATGCCTGCCGTATGAAATCATCTTCATTGCCGAACTCGGCGTGCAAACCGTTCTCGTCATGTGCGATATGTTCGGCCGCTGCCGCATAACGGTAGGCCACGACAGCAAGCCCGCTGGCCATCGCTTCAACCGTCACGTTACCGTAGGTTTCGGTCATGCTCGGGAACAGGAAGATATCTCCCGACGCGTAATGCGCCGCAAGGTCTTCGCCGGTTCTCATCCAGCGAAAATATATTCGGGGTTTTGCCGCTGTAGCTCTGCGCGCACCGGGCCATCGCCGACCAATACTAGTTTCAGTTTCGGATTGACGGCTTGCATGGCCTTGAAGGTACGCAGTACCAGCGGCAGGTTCTTTTCTGCCGAGATGCGGCCCACGTAAATGACCGCCAATTCGTCATCGGCAACGACACCCCATTGCAGGCGCAATTTCTCACTGCGCTTGTTCGGGTGGAATAATGTGGTGTCCACTCCGCGTGCGACGACCTGCAGGTTCTGATAGCCGTCTTGCGCAAGCGTGTCGCGCAACTCCTTGGTGGGAACCAGCGTAGCGTCGGTGCGGTTGTGCAGATCGCGCAGATGGGCGGCGACGGTCTTTTGCAGCCAGCCGAAGCCGTAATGCTGGCTGTAGCTATGGAAATTGGTATGGAAATCGCTGCTGACCGGGATGCCCAGTTTGCGTGCGGCGGCCAGCGCGGACGAACCCAGCGGGCCTTCGGTGACCAGGTGAACCACATCGGGACGCTGCTTGGTCCAGAGTTTGATCAACCGCTGTTTGGCGGGCAGACCCAGTTTCAAACCGGGATAGCGGGGAATGGGGAAGCCGCGCACCAGCACTTCCTGCAAGGTGAGTTCCTGTTTCGCGCTGTCCTCCTTATTCTGGCGCGGACGTATCAGTTCAACCACGTGACGTTGGCACAGCCCTTCCACCATGCGGCTGATGGTCATCGCCACCCCGTTGATCTCCGGCGGGTAAGTCTCGGTCACTACAGCGATACGCAGCATGCGGCTTGCCATGTCTTCTCCTTTGGTTTGGATATTCATGGCAAGCACTTTCTCATCCGAATGAGAAAGTTTGATGAAGGATTTATGAGGGTTTTGTGACAGCGTCCAGAGAAAATGTTCAGTTAAGCAGGATCAGCAGCCAAACCGAAACGACGTTCAGCAAACTCAACAACACCGCCGCACTGCCGATGTCTTTGGCGCGTTTGGCCAGTTGGTGATGATCCAATGATGTGTGATCCACGGCTGCCTCCACTGCGGAATTGAGCAATTCGACGATCAGTACCAGCAATACGCTGGCGATCATCAGCGCTTTGCCGATCGCACTGACCGGCATAAACAAGGCAGTCGGGATGAGAATGACTGCCAGCAGCACTTCCTGGCGGAATGCATCCTCATGGCGTATCGCCGCGCGCAATCCGGCGAGCGAGTAAAAAAATGCGCTCCAGACGCGCTTTAAACCGGTCTTGCCTTTGTAGGGGCTTTCCATCTTTAATCCTGAGAATGTTCATTGTGGGCACCCTTGGTATGGGCAGTCGGGGCAGCATAAGCCGTGGATGTTTCAGTTTTGTTAAGGTATCGGAGAGGGGGGTTTTGGCTGGTCACCCCAAAATTAGGGTTGAATATTCCGGATTACTTCGGTAGAATCCGCGCTCTTTTGAAATCGGTTGGAGTAGTGTCATGGCACGTGTATGTCAAGTAACGGGAAAAGCCCCGATGACCGGGAACAATATTTCCCATGCGAACAACAAAACCAAGCGTCGTTTTTTGCCTAACCTGCAACGCCGCCGCTTCTGGGTCGAGAGCGAGAACCGCTGGGTCAGCATGCGCCTGACCAATGCGGCGCTGCGCACCATCGACAAGAACGGTATCGACGCGGTGCTGTCAGAAATGCGCGCCCGCGGCGAAAAAATCTAAGGAGCCTGGAAAATGCGTGAAAAGATCAAACTCGAATCCAGTGCCGGTACCGGTCATTTCTACACCACGACCAAGAACA